>NZ_JBXFWF010000053.1:0-35704 GCF_056854515.1 Stenotrophomonas sp. STEN063 | reverse complement strand
GGCGCGGGGCGGGCTGCCGTCCCCCCGCCCCCCGCGCCGCGCGCGCCGCCCGCCGGGGGCGGGGCGCCCCCCCCCCCCCCCCCCCCCCCCCCCCCCCCCCCCCACTACAGGAGGGTTATCGGTAGTGCCTCTTTCCCGATATGGCTTGAAAGGCCGCAAAAGCCACCCCTCCCCAGCCCTCCCCTTGGCCTGCGGCCAAAGGGAGGGAGCAGACGGTCAGCCCTGCAGGTCGTGCTCGCGGTGGTAGCGGGTGGCTTCGGCCACTTCGTTCTTCGAGCCGAGGAACACCGGCACGCGCTGGTGCAGCTGGGTCGGGCCGATGTCGAGGATGCGCTCGCGGCCATTGGTGGCGGCGCCGCCGGCCTGCTCCACCAGCAGCGACATCGGGTTGGCTTCGTACATCAGGCGCAGCTTGCCGGCCTTGGACGGGTCCTTCTTGTCCCATGGGTAGATGAAGATGCCACCGCGGGTCAGGATGCGGTGCACGTCGGCCACCATCGAGGCGATCCAGCGCATGTTGAAGTCCTTGCCGCGCACGCCGTCCTTGCCGGCCAGCAGGTCAGCCACATAGCCCTGCATTGGCGCTTCCCAGTGGCGCTGGTTGGACATGTTGATGGCGAATTCCTTGGTGTCGGTTGGCACCTGCATGCCGCGCTGGGTCAGCACGAACTCGCCGGTTTCGCGGTCCAGGGTGAAGGCGTGGGTGCCATGGCCGACGGTCAGGACCAGCATGGTGCTGGGCCCGTAGATGCAGTAACCAGCCGCGACCTGCTGGGTGCCCGGCTGCAGGAAGTGCTCGTCGCCCGGCTTATCCACACCCTTTGGGGAGCGCAGCACTGAGAAGATGGTGCCGACCGAGACGTTCACATCGATGTTGGAGCTGCCATCCAGCGGATCGAACAGCAGCAGGAAGTCGCCCAGCGGGTACTCCGACGGCACCGGCTGGCTGTGGTCCATTTCCTCGGAAGCGCAGGCGGCCAGGTGGCCACCCCAGGCATTGGCTTCGAGCAGGATCTCGTTGGAGATCACGTCCAGCTTCTTCTGCGCCTCACCCTGCACGTTGCCGGTGCCGGCATCGCCAAGCACGCCGCCCAGGGCGCCCTTGCTGACAGCGATCGAGATGCTGGTGCAGGCACGGGCAACCACGGCCACCAGCTGGCGCAGGTCGGCGTTGATGCGCTTGGCATGCTGTTCTTCGATCAGGAAACGGGTCAGCGACGTACGGGACATGGACGGCAACTACCTTCAGACGAAAGGGGCGCTATTGTCGCGGCTGGCTCCACTTTTAGCGAGCCGCAGCCAGATTTTGTCTTCCTGTGGACAAATCTGGACAGCGCCAGCCGACCAGAGCGGCGTGCACTGGTTCCGGCGATGAAAAGCCCGCCATGGCGGGCGCATCGGGGTTATCCACAAACGTTTGGGGATAACTCCAGATTGGAATGAGATGTGGATAAGTCCGTGGGTATTGGTTTTATCCACAGGCCTCGTACCATTCAGGGCCTTGCTGGAGAACACGATGGATTGGAACCAGGCCACACATGGTTTGCTGACCGCCCTGGGCATCGGCCTGCTGATCGGCGCGGTACGCGAGCGTCAGCACGGCGGGCGCAAGAGCCTGCAGGCCGGGGTTCGCACGCATGCGCTGTCGGCCTTGTTGGGTGCGGCAGCGCTGATGCTCGGTCAGGCGGTATTCGTGGTCGCACTGCTGGCGGTGGCGGCGCTGGCCTGGACCAGCTATCGCGTCACCTCGCGTGAAGATCCGGGCCTGACTGGCGAGATCGCCCTGTTGATAACTGTGTTGCTGGGTGGGCTGGGCATGCAGCAGCAGGCGCTGGCCGCCGCGCTGGGTGTGGTGGTGGCGATCCTGCTGTGGGCCAAGGCGCCATTGGCGCGGCTGAGCGGGGAAGTGATCAGCGATCAGGAGGTGCGTGATGCCCTGTTGCTGGCCGCCTGTGCGCTGGTGGTGCTGCCGATGCTGCCGGACAGTGCGGTCGATCCCTGGGGCGTGCTGGTGCCGTCCAAGCTGTGGCAGATCGTGGTGCTGGTGATGGGGGTGGGCATGCTCGGCCATATCGCGCTGCGGGCGGTGGGCGCGCGCTGGGGTCTGCCTGTAGCCGGGTTCTTTTCTGGCTTTGCTTCCTCGACTGCGGCTGTGGCCGGGTTTGGCCGCAGCAGCCGCGCCGGCCTTGGTGATGCCGTCGGTGGCGGCCGCGCTGTTGGCGAATCTCGCTTCGTTGCTGTTGTTTGCTGCCGTTATCGGTACGAGTTCTGCGACGTTGTTGAAGGCCACGGCTTGGCCATTGGCGGCAGCGTGCCTGGTTCTGTTGTTGTGCTCGGTGCTGGGGCTGCGCCATGTGGCCGATGAAGCGGTGCCGCAGGGGCCGGCCAGCAAGGCCTTCCAGCTGAAACATGCCCTGCTGATCGCACTGGTGATTGCGGTGGTGCTGCTGTTGTCCGAAGGGTTGCGGCAGTTGTTCGGACAGGCCGGTGCCTTGGCTGGGGCGACGATTGCCGCCTTGGGTGAACTGCACGCGGCGGCGGCGAGTATTGCCGGGCTTACGGCTTCTGGTGGCCTGGAGTTGGCGCAGGCGCGCTGGGGGTAGTGGCGCTGTTGGCCTCGGCGTCATTGGCCAAGTCGGTGCTCGCGTTCGCCAGTGGTGGTGGGCGCTATGGCGCTGGCGTGGCGATTGGGCTGGGGGCGATGGTGGTGACCTGGGTGGTGCCGGGGTAGCTGCGGGATATCCACAGGGGCTTGTGGATAAGGCTTTGGAAAAGCAGGAGCTGGAGCAATGGCCCCCCTCCCCAGCCCTCCCCTGCGCTTTGCGCAAGGGAGGGGGCTAAGCTGCAGTTCGCGACATGGTGAGGGCTGCAGCTCAGCCTCCTGCCTTTGCCGCAGGCAAGGGGAGGGTTGGGGAGGGGTGCTTTAAAGCTCCAAAGCCTTTATTCCACAACCTTATCCACAACCCTCAAGCCACAAAAAAGCCCGGGTTTCCCCGGGCTTTTCATCACATCAGCAGCAACGCTGCATCAGCCGCGGCTGACTTCGTAGACCGCCTTGGCCACGTAGTCCAGGTTGTTCTGGCTCAGCGCGGCAACGCAGATGCGGCCGGTGCCGACGGCGTAGATGCCGTAGTCGTCACGCAGCTTGTCTACCTGCGCCTTGCTCAGGCCCGAGTAGGAGAACATGCCGGCCTGCTGCTGGATGAAGCCGAACTCCGGCGCGCCCAGGGCGGCCAGCTTCTGCACCATGCCGGCACGCAGGGCGTGGATGCGCTCGCGCATTTCGGTCAGCTCGGCTTCCCACACGCCACGCAGCTCGCCACTGTTCAGCACGCCGGCGACAAGCGCGGCGCCGTGGGTGGACGGGCTGGAGTAGATGGTGCGGATGATGCGCTTGACCTGCGACTGCACGGCCTTGGTCGAGGTCGCGTCCGGGCCCACCACCGACAACGCACCGACGCGCTCGCCGTACAGCGAGAACGACTTGGAGTACGAGTTGGCGACGATGAAGCTGTCGATGCCGGCATCGGCGACGATGCGCACGGCCTGGCCGTCCTGGGTGATGCCCTTGTCGAAGCCCTGGTAGGCCATGTCGATGAAGGGGAACAGCTGGCGGTCCTTCATCAACGCGGCAACCTGCTTCCACTGCTCGGTGCTCAGGTCGGCGCCGGTCGGGTTGTGGCAGCAGGCGTGCAGCAGCACCACGGTGCCCGGCTGCAGCTTCTGCAGGTCGGCCAGCATGCCGGCGAAGTCCAGGCCGTGCGCGGCGTTGTCGTAATAGGTGTAATCGACCACGTCGAAACCAGCGGCACCGAACACGGCGCGGTGGTTTTCCCAGCTCGGGTTGCTGATGGCGATGGTGGCGTGCGGCAGCAGGCGCTTCAGCAGGTCGGCGCCGACGCGCAGCGCACCGCTGCCGCCAACGGTCTGCGAGGTCGCGACGCGGCCGGCGGCCAGCAGGTCCGACGCTTCGCCGAACACCAGCTTCTGGGTGGCCTGGGTGTAGGCCGGCAGGCCGTCGATGGGCAGGTAACCGCGCGGTTTGGCCTCGGCGGCCAGCGTCTGCTCGATCTGCTTGACGGCGCGCAGCAGTGGAATACGGCCGCTCTCGTCGTAGTAGATGCCCACGC
Source organism: Stenotrophomonas sp. STEN063 (assembly GCF_056854515.1). NCBI lineage: Bacteria > Pseudomonadati > Pseudomonadota > Gammaproteobacteria > Lysobacterales > Lysobacteraceae > Stenotrophomonas > Stenotrophomonas sp. STEN063. Next base: position 31,574 of record NZ_JBXFWF010000053.1, on the reverse strand, counting down.
CAAGATTGACCTTGGTGGTGCGGCTGTCAGCGTTGTAAGCCTCGGTCAGACCCAGAATCGGGTCACCAGGAACCTGTTCGACGTTTGCAAAGAAGGACACGGCGATACTCGTATCAGTGGCAGGGAGTGGGGGTATTCGGCGCGGGATGCAGCAAAAACGCGCTCAGAACCGCATCATCGTAACAGGGCTGGAGCCCCGTGGCCGTAGGGTTTCAGCTGGAACTTCAGCGCGCGGGGCAATGACGCCGCTTCCGAAGATCGGGGATGATGGCCGGATGCGTACTTGTAATCGTTTTTTCGCGTTTTCCGGGCTGATGCTGGCATTGCCGGCGCTGGCCGATGAGTTGCCCACCGCAACGCTGGATCGGGTGCATGTCCAGGCGGCCAAGGTCCACGCGGTGGACGATTTCGACCTGCCCGCCGCCAGCACCACGTTGGCGCTGGACGCCGACGGCAATGGCCGTGGCGCGCAGGTATCCGAAGTGCTGGGCGCCGTGCCCGGGCTGCTGGCACGTGATCGGCAGAACTACGCACAGGACACCCAGCTTTCGCTGCGTGGCTTTGGCGCGCGCTCCACCTTCGGCGTGCGTGGTGTGCGGCTGCTGGTCGACGGGGTGCCGGCGACCATGCCCGATGGCCAGGGCCAGCTCTCCCACTTCAACGTGTTCGGCGCCGACCGGGTGGAGGTGCTGCGCGGGCCGTTCTCGGCGCTGTACGGCAATTCCTCCGGCGGCGTGCTGCAGCTGTGGAGCGCGGACGGGCAGGACGGCGATCCGTGGCGGCTGCGCAGCAGCCTTGGCAGCAACAACACCTCCAGCACCGGCGTGCAGCTCAAGGGTCTGGCCGGGGCCATGCACTACAACGTGGCGGCCAACCATTTCCGTACCGACGGCTGGCGCGCGCACAGTGCGGCCCGGCGCGAATCGGTGAATGCACGGCTGGGCTTCGATCTGGCGGCAGGCCAGCGGCTGGAGCTGCTGTTCAACGGCTTCGATGCGCCACATGCACAGGACCCGCTGGGGCTGAGCCGGGAGCAGGTGCGCGAGAACCCGCGTCAGGCCACCGCCGTCGCCACCCAGTACAACACCCGCAAGTCGGTGCGGCAGACCCAGCTGGGCGCGGTCTACAGCGTCGAGCGTGATCAACAGGCCTGGCGGCTGATGGGCTATGCGGGGCAGCGTGCGGTGGAGCAGTTCCTGGCGATCCCGCCGGGGCCGCAGAACAGTCCCCTGCATTCGGGTGGGGTGATTGATCTGGACAGCGATTACGGCGGCGTGGACGCGCGCTGGGCCTGGCACGGGCAGCTCGCCGGCAAGCCGCTGGAGCTGGTGATTGGTGCAAACGCAGACCGCCAGCAGCAGCACCGCACCGGCTACGAGAACTTCATTGGTAGCACCCTGGGCATAAAGGGCAGGCTGCGCCGTGACCAGAACGACCGTGTGCAGAACATCGACCAGTTCGCGCAGGCCTGGTGGCAGTTCAGCCCGCGCTGGTCGGCATTGCTGGGTGCGCGCCATAGCGAGCTGCAGTTCCGTTCGCGCGACCGCTACATCACCGCCAGCAACCCCGACGACAGCGGCCGCCGCGATTACTCGGCGACCACGCCGGTGGCGGGTCTGGTGTTCCGTGCCAGCGATGGTCTGCGTTTCTACGCTTCGGCCGGGCGTGGTTTTGAAACGCCGACCTTCAACGAGCTGGGCTATCGCGCTGACGGCGGTGCGGGTCTGGCGCTGGACCTGGCCGCCGGCAGCACCCGCAACTACGAGATCGGCAGCAAATGGCGCGCGCAGAGCGGTGCGCGGCTGGAGCTGGCGCTGTTCCGCGCCGACAGTGAGGACGAACTGGCGGTGGCGACCAACAGCGGTGGCCGCAGCAGCTACCGCAACATCGGCGCGACCCGGCGCCAGGGTGCGGAGCTGAGCTGGCAGCAGCCGATTGCCGCTGACCAGCAACTGCAGCTGGCCTATACTTGGCTGCAGGCCAGCGTGCGCGAGGCCTACCTGACGTGTACCGGCCTGCCCTCGCCCTGCACCCAACCCAGCAATCTGGTGGCGACGGGTACCCGGTTGCCGGGCGTGCCGCGCCAGCAGTTGTTCGCGCGCTGGCAATGGCAGCCGGGACCATGGCAGTGGGCGGCCGAAGTGGTGGCTGCCAGCGACATCGGCGTGAACGATCTGGGCAGCGCCAACGCAGCCGGTTATGGCCTGTTGAACCTGGAGATGGCGCGGCAATGGCGCACATCACGCGGGCCGCTGCGCGCCTTCGCCCGTGTGGATAACCTGCTGGGCCAGCGTTATATCGGCTCGGTGATCGTCAACGACGGCAACCAGCGCTATTACGAACCGGGCCCGGACCGCGCCTTCACCGTGGGCCTGCAGTGGCAATGGGCGCGGTGAGCGGCTTCACCGCAAGCTGAGCGCGCGCCCTTGCCCCCTCCCTTTGCCGCAGGCAAGGGGAGGGCTGGGGAGGGGTGCTTTTGCTTTTGCTTCCGCCTCTGCTTTTGCCGTCGCACCCAGCCCAACAACCATCTAAACACCCCGCTCACCCCCACCTAACGGCCCCGGGCGTAACTGTTAGCGCCCAACTGGGAGGGTTGTGCCATGTACCGCCCCGATCGCATCGAGCATCCCGCTGCGCCAACCTTGTTTGCCGCCGATCCCAAGTTGATGCGTCGTGGCCGGCTCAGGCGCAGCCAACATGCTGCCGACGAGGTGGCGCAGGATTTCGTGCAGTACAGCCTGGACGACTATGCGCGGCGCCGTCGTGGCGCGCGTGGCTGGCTGGATCTGCAGCCGGCTTATGCGTTCGCGCTGGCCACACATGCGGCGGACTGGCCACGTGGCAGCGGTGATACCGACGTCGAGCTGGCCGAGCATTGGGAACAGGCACGCGGCGGCTCGCGGCTGCGCTGGGAACAGGTACGGGATCTGGTCGAAGACGCATGGCTGGCGCTGGACCGCATGCCGGTGGCAGCGGTGCACGTACGCTAGTCGAAACGTGGGGAAGCTTTTGTAGGAACGGCGTCAGCCGCGAAGCTGGCAATGCTTGGCTACCGATGGGTATGTAATCTGGAGGTGCATGAGCTCTTGCGGCTTCGCCGCACCCTCTCCTGCCTTCGGCACTCCTGCTTTTTGTAGGAGCGGCGTAAGCCGCGAAGCTAGCAATGCCTCGCTACCGACTGGTATGCAACCTGACTGTGCGTGAGCCTAGCGGCTTCGCCGCTTCCCCTCTCCTGCCTTCGGCATCCTCTCCCGCAAGGGGAGAGGAGGAAAGCCACAGCCAAAGCCAAAACCCTCAAAAGCAATCCAGCCAGCACACCCCGGGGGAGGTACGGATGTGCTGGCCGGTTGCGATCAGGCGTTGAAGTCCAACACCACGCGGCCTTCAATCGCACCTGCATGCATGCGCTTGAACACGTCGTTGATGTTCTCCAGCTTGTCGGTGCTCACCGTCGCGGCGACCTTGCCGTCGGCAGCGAACTGCAGCGACTCCTGCAGGTCCAGGCGGGTGCCGACGATGGAGCCACGTACGGTGATGCCGTTGAGCACCATGCCGAAGATGTCCAGCGGGAAGTCACCCGGTGGCAGGCCGTTCAAGGACACCGTGCCGCCACGCCGCACCATGCCCAACGCCTGCTCGAAGGCCTTGGGCGATACCGCCGTCACCAGCGCGCCATGCGCACCGCCGATTTCCTTCTTCAGGAAGGCCGCCGGGTCGGTGTTGCGGGCATTGACGGTGATGCTGGCACCCAGGCGCTTGGCCAGCGCCAGCTTGCTGTCGTCGATATCCACCGCGGCCACGTTCAAGCCCATCGCCTTGGCGTACTGCACCGCCATGTGGCCGAGGCCGCCGATACCTGAGATCGCCACCCAGTCACCGGGCTTGGTGTCGGTGACCTTCAAGCCCTTGTAGACGGTGACGCCCGCGCACAGGATCGGTGCGATCTCGACGAAGCCCACTTCCTTGGGCAGCAGGCCGACGTAGTTGGCGTTGGCCAGCGCGTACTCGGCGAAGCCGCCGTTCACCGAATAGCCGCTGTTCTGCTGCGCTTCGCACAGGGTTTCCCAGCCGCCCAGACAGTGCTCACAGTATCCACAGGCCGAATACAGCCACGGAATGCCGACGCGGTCGCCCTCCTTGATGTGGGTGACGCCTGCGCCCACCGCGACCACGTGGCCGACCCCTTCGTGGCCGGGAATGAACGGGGGATTGGGCTTCACCGGCCAGTCGCCTTCGGCGGCGTGCAGGTCGGTGTGGCAGACGCCACAGGCCTCGATCTTGACCAGGATGTCGCCTGCTGCCGGACGCGGCACGGTTACTTCTTCAATCACCAGCGGCTTGCCGAATTCGCGGACCACGGCCGCCTTCATCGTCTTGTCCATCAATCGATCTCCTTTGCGGGGGATAAGTCCAGCTTGACGCCAAGCCTGGACTGGCGCCTTGATCCAGATCACGCCCGGCCAGTGCCGACCGGGCGGATCCGGGCTTGGTTCAGAAGAAGCCCAGCTTTTTCGGCGAATAGCTGACCAGCAGGTTCTTGGTCTGCTGGTAGTGGTCGAGCATCATCTTGTGGTTCTCGCGGCCGATGCCCGACTGCTTGTAGCCACCGAACGCGGCATGTGCCGGATAGGCGTGGTAGCAGTTGGTCCACACCCGCCCTGCCTGTATCGCACGGCCCATGCGGTACAGGCGTGAAGCGTCGCGGCTCCACAGGCCGGCGCCGAGGCCGTACAGCGTGTCATTGGCGATCTGCAAGGCTTCCTCTTCAGTCTTGAAGGTAGTCACTGACGCCACCGGCCCGAAGATCTCTTCCTGGAACACGCGCATCTTGTTGTGGCCCTTGAACACCGTCGGCTTCACATAGAAGCCATCGGCCAGATCGCCACCGAGCTGGTTCTGCTCGCCACCGATCAGCACTTCGGCGCCCTCGGCCTTGCCGATCTCGATATAGGACAGGATCTTCTGCAACTGCTCCTGCGAAGCCTGCGCACCGACCATGGTGTTGGGGTCCAGCGGATTGCCCTGCTTGATCGCCGCCACCCGCGCCAAGGCGCGTTCGATGAACTTCTCGTAGATCGATTCCTGGATCAGCACCCGAGACGGACAGGTGCAGACTTCGCCCTGGTTGAAGGCAAACATCACGAAACCTTCCACCGCCTTGTCGAGGAAATCATCGTCCTCGGCCATCACGTCGGCGAAGAAGATGTTCGGCGACTTGCCGCCCAGCTCCAGCGTCACCGGGATCAGGTTCTGGCTGGCGTACTGCATGATCAACCGGCCGGTGCTGGTCTCGCCGGTGAAGGCGATCTTGGAGATGCGCGGGCTGCTGGCCAGCGGCTTGCCCGCTTCCAGGCCGAAGCCGTTGACGATGTTGAGCACGCCCGGCGGCAGCAGGTCGCCGATCACTTCCATCAACACAAGGATCGAGGCCGGGGTCTGCTCGGCTGGCTTCAGCACCACGCAGTTGCCGGCGGCCAGTGCCGGTGCCAGCTTCCACGCCGCCATCAGCAGCGGGAAGTTCCACGGGATGATCTGCCCGACCACGCCCAGCGGCTCGTGGAAGTGATAGGCCACGGTGTCGTTGTCGATCTGCGACAGGCTGCCTTCCTGCGCACGCAAGGCACCTGCGAAGTAGCGGAAATGGTCGGCCATCAACGGCACGTCGGCGTTGAGCGTCTCGCGGATCGGCTTGCCGTTGTCCCAGGTTTCGGCGTGGGCGATCAGCTCGAGGTTTTCCTCGATGCGGTCGGCGATGCGGTTGAGGATGTTGGCGCGCTCGGTGGTCGAACGCTTGCCCCAGGCGTCCTTGGCGGCGTGGGCGGCATCCAGCGCCAGCTCCACGTCCTCGGCGTTGGAACGTGCCACCTGGGTGAACACCTTGCCGGTGACCGGCGTGGTGTTGTCGAAATACTGGCCACTGCGCGGGGCCACCCATTCACCGCCGATGTAGTTGCCGTAGCGGGCTTTGAACAGGGACTGTGGGTCGGTGGCATGCGGTTTGGCGGACAGGACTGCGTTCATCTGTGGAATCTCCGGTTCAGCGGTGTGTGGGCCGCGTGTGTGGCGGTGGCTACAACAGGCGCAAGAGCGATGCCAAGTTCCGCCTGTTGCGTTGCGGCACGATGAAACGCCATTGACTGCGGAGGTGTGGCGGCAGATTTGCTGCACTGCGAAATCGCAGGTGATTGCAGCGCCCGCTCCGGTGTGGTGTTAATCGGAACAGTGGTTTGAACAGCTGTCGCAAAATGCGACACAGGAGCGCTCATGGCACTGGCACTGCAGCATCGCGTGGGCAACGCCCGCCGCTCGTTCTTCGAGCGCGGCACCACGCCCGTGGGCACCGTGCCCGACACCATCCTGCAGTCGTGGCGGCGCTGCCAGCGCAGCGGCCTGCTGGTGGATGCCGAACCTGCGCTGGAGCCCCTGCCCGGCCACAACCTGCGTGAACTGCGCGAGCGCCACGAACGCTTGTGGCGGCTGGCGCGCGCTGAGCTGGATGGGCTGGCCGCACACACCGCCAGCACCGGCAGCATCGTGCTGCTGACCGACGAGAGCGGCTGGATTCTCAATGCCGAGGGCAGCGCCGGCTTCCTCGACAAGGCCGGCCGCGTGGCCTTGATGCCGGGTGTGTGCTGGAGCGAATCGGCGGTGGGCACCAATGCCATCGGCACCGCGATCGTGGAAGGCCGCGCGGTGGAAGTCCGCGGCGGCGAACACTTCTACGCCCCGCACGGCATCCTCAGCTGCTCGGCCATGCCGATCCACGATCCGCATGGGCAATTGGCCGGCGTTCTCGACATCAGCGGCCCAGCCAGCGTGCAGCAGATGCACGCGATGGGCCTGGCACGGCTGGCTGCCAATCGCATCGAGCACCGCTTCTTCGAAAACGGTATTGGCGACTGCGAACTATTACGCCTGCACCACGATCGCACCTTGCTGGGCACCGCAGGCGAAGCCCTGCTCGGCTTCCGCAATGGCCGCCTGGTCGCAGCCAATGGCGTCGGCCTGCATCTGTTTGGCCTGGAGCGCGGTGATATCGGCCGCGCATCGTATGAGGCCTTGTTCGAGATGCCGCTGTCGCGGATGCGCGATGAAGGCATGTTGCAGGATCGCAGTGGTCGCGTGCTGCATGGTCAGTTGGATACACCAGCATCGGCAGTCCGTACGCGGACGACCAGCGTCGCGTCACCGCTGGCGCGACCGATGCCAAGCACGGTCGCCGCGCCCGCCGTGGTATTCGATGCAGGCCAGCGCGAACAGCTGTTGCGTGCCGGCCGCGTGCTGGAAGCGGGCTTGCCGGTGTTGCTGCAGGGCGAAACCGGCACCGGCAAGGAAGTGGCGGCGCGCGCGCTGCATGCGCAAGGCAGTCGCAGCGGCAAACCCTTCGTTGCGGTGAACTGTGCAGCCCTGCCGGAAGGACTGATCGAATCGGAATTGTTTGGATACGAGGAAGGTGCCTTCACCGGCGCACGTCGACAAGGCAGCCAGGGCCTGCTGCGGCAGGCGCAGGGTGGCGTGTTGTTCCTCGATGAAATCGGCGACATGCCGCTGGCACTGCAGCCGCGCCTGCTGCGCGTGCTGCAGGACCGCGAGCTGTCACCGCTGGGGGGAGGCAAGCCGGTCAAGTTGGATTTCATGCTGATCTGCGCCACCCACTGCGACCTGCAGCAGGCGATGGACGAAGGTCGTTTCCGTTCGGATCTGTACTACCGCATCGCCGATCACGTGATGCGGCTGTCGCCGCTGCGCGACGCACAGGACCGCGCGCAGCTGCTGCAGGCGATGTGGCAGCCCTTGGCGCAGGGGCGAGTGCTGAGTGTGGAGGCGGAGCGTGCGCTGGTCGCGTACGACTGGCCGGGCAATCTGCGCCAACTTGCGGCCTGCCTGCGCACCCTGGTGGCGTTGACCGAGCCGGGTGCGGTGATTGATCGGGAACTGCTGCCGGAGTATCTGCATCAGGCGGCGCGTCGTGTTGCTGCTGCGCCGGTGGTGGATGGCAGCCTGCAGGAGCTGGCGTTGGATGTGATGCGGCAGACCTTGGCGGCCTGCGATGGGAATGTGAGTCTGGCGGCGAAAAGGTTGGGGGTTAACCGCAGCACCTTGTATCGGCGGTTGAAGCTTTAGAGCTGAGCAACAGCAACAGCAACAGCAACAGCAACAGCAACAGCAACAGCAACAGCACCCCTCCCCGGCCCGCCCCAGCGCGTTGGGGAAGGGTCGGGGGGGGGCGCGCCGGCGGCCGCCTACAGCGCAATAGCAGCTTCAGCCCCCTCCCTTTGCCGAAGGCAAGGGGAGGGTTGGGGAGGGGTAAGCTTTTGATCTTGATTCAATCCCCAATCCCCAATCCCCAATCCCCAATCCCAGCATCAACCCGGCACCACCGCCGCAGCCCGCGCCAATGCCTCGATCCCCGCCCAATCGCGCGCCTGTAAAATTTCACGTGGTCAACCACGAGCCACCCACGCACAGCACATTTGGCAGACTGGAATCGCCCGGCTGACCTTCATTCGGCCGGCAACATGACCGTGCCGGAAAATGCCAATAGAGGCTTTCTTCCTGGCGTGCAGCGCTTATCAGGGCCGTGATAAGCCATCACTGCACCGCAGGTTTCCCTACAGAATTTTGAGATTGTTCCTGTTTTAGCTGCGCACCATGCTTGGGATGATCAATGGCTGCAACGGACCTGGAACAGATTGGCCATCATCGATTGGAAATAGGCGCCATGAAGCGCGGTAACTAAGCGCGCCGCGTAGATGTGAGCAGACCATCCAGGCCTGCCGGAGCGTCCTCTTCGCATGAAGGCAAATAACTACCATGGATTTGGTAAAGAACGTATTGGCGTCCCTGGCCGGGCCCGCACAGACACAGCGCTTCCTGCAGCTGCATACCGCGCTTGGCAGCGAAGTATTGATCGCGGAAACTCTGGATGGCGTCGAGCAGATCGACGGCATCGGCTTTCAATGGACGATCACCGCGCTATCTGTTGATGCGGGTCTGCAACTGCAACCATTGATCGGCAAACCGGCGCTGCTTCAGCTTCAGCAGGCTGATGGAAGCCATCGCCCCCTGCACGGACGCATCACCGCCGCCGAACGGATTGGCAGTAATGGCGGCCTGGCCCGTTACCGCCTGGGGCTGCAGCCATGGCTGGCATTTCTGTCGCAGCGCGTGGACAGCTATGTATTCCACGACAAGACCGTGGTTGAGATCATCGAAGACATCTTCGCCGACTACGGAACATTGGCGCCGGAGTGGCGCTGGGTGCTGACCGATGCCAGTCAATATGCCAAGCGCAGCCTGACCACGCAGTATCAGGAGAGCGACCTTACGTTCGTGCAGCGCCTGCTGGCCGAAGAAGGCATCTTCTATTGGTTTGAGCATGAGGGCGATGTCGAGGCATCAGCATTCGGCAAACACGCCTTGGTGCTCGCCGACCACAGCCACGACGTCACCGACCTGGGCAGCGTACGTTTCCATCGCAGGGATGAGAGCGAGCGCAGCGACACCATCCAGCGTTGGCAGGAAGGCCGCAGGTGGTGCACCGCGAAAGTGGAACGCGCCACCTGGGACTATCGAAGCCTGGAGCGCCGCCAAGCCAGTGCGCAGGCGGAGCAGGGGGCGGATCTGGGCATTGTTGACCATGACACCAGTGGGCCTTATGGCTGGCAGGACAATGCGCGCGGGCAACGCCGCGCACAGCAGCACCTGGATGCATTGCGGGTGCGTTCACACCTGATAGAAGGAATTGGCCAGTGGCGCGCCCTGGCGCCTGGCGCACGGCTGGCGCTGACGCAGCATCCGCAAGTGGCTGATGATGCGGCGTTCCTGTGCATCTCGGTGCATCACCAGGCCCGAAATAATCTGGATGCCGACGTCTTCGATGCGCTGGAACAGACGCTGGGCCCAATCAATCAGCGGGTGATGGCGCTACCCAGCGCATTGGCCGGCATCGCCCATGGTGCTGAACGCAATGACATCGACACGGGGTTCTACGACAACCAGTTCGCGGTGATTCCTGCCGAGGTGAGTTACCGCCCACAGACCGAGGATGGCCACGGCGTGCACCTGCATCCACGCCCCAGCATTACAGGCACCTTGAGCGCGATCGTGGTCAGCGATGGCGATCCCCTGCTTTCTGATCGCGATCATCGGGTCAAGGTGCAATTCCCGTGGCAGCGTGGCGGCAACGCCAGCAACGGCCTCGCCCACCCAGGCGGTGATGACAACGCGCCCGCGGACGGCAACGCCTGGACCTGGGTGCGCGTGATGACCCCATGGGCCGGCGACAACTGGGGCGGGGTAGTGTTGCCTCGTTGCGGTCAGGAAGTGCTGGTTGCCTTCCTGGAGGGCGATATCGATCGCCCGGTTATCGTTGGCGCGCTCTACAACGGCCGCGGTCAACAGGACGCACAGCACAATCAGTTGAACAGCGCTGGCGCCAACGCCACCGGCAATGCCGCTGCATGGTTCGAAGGCAACGACCACGCCGCCGTTTACACCGGTTTCAAGAGTCAGGCGCTGGCAGACAGCCAAAGTGGCACCGGCGGCTACCAGCAGCTGCGCTTCGACGACACGCCAGGGCAAGGCCGCGCCCAGCTGTCCACCACCCAGCACGACACCACCTTGACCTTGGGCCACCTGAAGGGCGGCAGCGACAATCTGCGCGAGGGGGAACGTGGCTTCGGTGTGGAGCTTTCAACCCAGGCACACGGTAGCCTGCGCGCAGGTCGCGGCCTGCTGGTGACGACCGAGGAAGGCACGCCGCAGATGGCAGCACCGCAGGCCATCGCACAGCTGCAGCAGGGCCATGACCTGCTAAAGAGTCTCGCTGACTCGGCGGTTGATCAAACGGCACAGCTACCCAAAGAGCCAGCCGAACTTCCCATCGATCAAACCCTGGCCGAGTTGCAGGAGCAGCTCAAAGCAACGCATAGCGGCAGCAGCGCCGGCAGCATCAATGGCGGCGATGGCGAAGCACCCGGCTGGAGTGCGCCGGTATTGCTCGGCAGCGGCGTAGCCGGCGTGATGAGTCTGACCCCGGCCGACCAAGCCTGGGTAAGCGGCACCCACACCTTGCTGAGCAGCGGCGTTGCGTTGAACTGGATGACGCAGGGCTCGCTGAGCCTGGCAGTCGCGCAAGGTCTGGTGCTGTACACGGTAGGCAGCGAAGGCAGCAAGGAAAGCCCCAACCAGGAGCGAGGGATTGCCCTGCACGCAGCACAAGGCAAGGTGAGCGCAAGGGCGCACAAGAACCAGGCCACGATCGCGGCGAAAACCAACGTCCGGATCGCCAGCACGGAAGCCGATGTCGAGATGGCGGCGCCGAGCAAGCATCTGCGGGCTACGGCGGCCGGCGCTTACATTCGGATTGAAGGCGACAACATCGAGTTGGGTGCGCCAGGGAAGATTGAGTTCAAGGCGAGCCAGAGGGATTGGGTGGGGCCGGAGGGTGTCGATCCGACGCCAATCAAGTTTGGTTCAGGTGAACTGAAGCCCTGTGGTTACGACGCATTGCAGGCTGACGTCGATGGCGCAGCACTGGTGGCGCTGGATTGAACATGGCAGAGGAAAGCGGCGTAGTACAAATGGGGCATCGGGAGTTTCTGGCTTGCGACTATGCGCTGCTGAATCCTATGCAACTGGAGAAAGCTCAATGGGCTGATCTTCCCAGTGTGGAGCTGAAGCCCGCCGGTCTGAACATGCCGGCCGGGGTACTGCCACGACTGGTGGACTTGAAAGCATTGAACGAGGATCAGCGAATTGCATTGTTGGCCCGCAGTGCAGATTGGCAGCGACTCAACAAGCAGCCCATGTTTGGCGCACTCTTGAGTACCCAACGTGATGCCGGCACCGTACAGAAGCACCTGTGTACCCAAATGGTGCTCAAGCGGGACCGAAAGTATTGGCTCAGGTTACACGATCCCCGTGTGTTCGCTTCGTTGGAAAGAGTGCTGGCGGATACCCAACTCCGGCGCTTGTTTGGGCCGATAGACGTGTGGACATGGTTTGAGCCATTCCGCGCTGAATGGAGATATTGCCGCAAGCCAGATCTACCTCGACATACCGAGCCTTTTCAGCTGAATTCCGAGCAGTGGAACGCGTTGAAACGGTCGCCACTGCTCAATCGGTGTCTGCGCAAGCTGTCGCGTTGCGATGGGGTTGCAGAGGATTATCAGGTCGTCGCACCACGGGTCGATTTCCACCTGAGCAGTGCCGCAGAGTTGGGTTTGAATGACAGAGACGACGCTTGTCTATACGCCTTGAGTATTGAAAAGCACGGATTGGATTGGTTGATGCTCCCCCGCGTTCAAGAAGCAATTGACGGCGCGCGGCGCGGTGAGCAGACCTTCGTGCGGGCGCTGGCGGATGAGGAACTGCTTCCCCTCCCCGCGTCGACGGTATGACGAACGTAACAAGGAGGTATTACCGATGAGCTTGGATAGCGCGGATCCGTCGCATGCGTGTGAGGTTTGTGCAGTGGTTGGGCTTCCCATCCTTCCGTTGCGCTACGCATTGGCGTGGGCAGGGGATGAAGTGCCCGCCAATAAGCGCGCTCCACAGCTGAGTGGGCCTTTCTCGGCAAGCGCCTACCCTTCCCTGGATGCGACAGAGGCACACTACACGCTTCGGGTGCTGCGCGGTGGCTATCTCTATACCTATGATGAGGCCCGTCGAGAGTGGTCTGCATATGAGGTATCGGAGGGCGGAATACTATTCGTCTTCGATGCAGACGAAGGACCTGGCGCGGGCGATCGTTCGGATACGGTCAAGTGCTCACGCGCCGCCTCACCTTCACTGGGACGATGCATCCAGGTCAAGGATCCTGCCAAGGCCGGAAAGCTTTGGTTGGCACATAGCGATACGCGGTGGACTGCTGCGGTGAAGGAGAAGCATGCGGATGCGGCCTACCGCGCCAGGCATATGCGGTGCATTGATGTGGGTGCATGGTTCCGCTCCGCGGGTGGCCAATCGCAGCCCCACCTGGGGGCACTGAAGGATGTATTTTCGCAGGTAAGCGAATACGCACTTGAGCCTGCGCCAACACCGTTCTTTGATTACAAATGGGAACAAAGCCAAAGTAAAACGGCGGGGGTGGAGACCCTGGGCCGGATCAACGCTGTGCCTGAGCCCGCCTTCGTGTTTCTGCCATACGAATTTTCCGCGCGTCCTCGCGATGATTTCAGGGGTTTGTTGCTGAAGACGCATCCAGATGCTCCTTTGCCGCAGCAGCCGTATGCAATGGTAGCGCTGGACGATCCGGTGGGAATCACCACTGAAGTTGCCGCGTTGATGACTGATCGGCTTGAGGGATTCATGACCGAGCCCGAGCGCGTACGTCCAATGGCGGATTCGGCTGCGATCATGCAAATGCGTGATGCAGTTGAGCACCAGGCTGTTCTGAAAGCCGCGTCGCTGATGGAGTACGACGAATACAACGAGTACGAGGCCAGGAGCAAGATTGCAGCGGGCAACTATGATACGCACGGAAGGCCAAAGCACACCGCGCAGGATCTAAAGTTGATCCGGGAGAATGCCTGGAGCAAGGCGGGTTGCGCCGAGCGCTATGACGAAGCTGCACGGCGTGCCTGGCAGGACGTGAACGATGCCGAGCTCAATGCCTTGAACGAAAAGGTGATCGCCCCTTTGGCTGCCGTGCATGTCACGTTGCTGGAGTCCGTCGCATTGGACCAGCATCTGCAATGCAACCATGATCCGCAGGACGTGCAAAGTGGTGCTGCATACGTGGCGGTAACCACCTTATGCATTGGCGATACGCAGGACAAAATTTCCCATGCCGACCTGTATGCGCGTTGGCTGGATGGCAGCCCGCAAGATAGAGGCAATCTGTTGCTGCGTGGCTTCGCACTGAATCAGGATCATCTCGCCGCCGAGATCGTCAAGGCGGTTGACGCGACCGGCAGCATAAACCTGAAAGAGCTGCCGTGGTCCTATCTCTTTGGCATCTACAACGGCGCGTTGAGTACGGCCGGTGGTGGCGCGACGGCATTGGTAGCGAGCTGGATTGAAAGGTCGTTGGGGCCGGTTGCCAGCATCTTGAGCAGGGCGGCCGATGGAGCGGTGAAACCTTACGCATTGGTTGCCTGGGGTGTGGCCGGGAATGTGCCGCTGGAGCGCGTGGAGCTGAAGGGGAAAACCTCGGGTGTCATTGTCCGCGAGGTGATGCTGGCAATGGAGAAGGCCAGCGGCAAGCGTCCGCGTTACCAAGCTGTACATGCCGAAATCCAGCGTCTGCGGGTGCTGGGACTCAATACGGTACAGACACCTTCGGATATCGCGTTCATTGGTGTACGTCAGGATGCGAGCCTTGTTTCCAGTGCGCATTACCGCGCCGACCGTAACGGCTTCATCAGCAACAAGCTGGGCAACTGGCGCTCAGTCATGGATAGCGACCTTCGCGCGGGTTTGGCGGGTTCATTGCTGTCTGCGGTTGCTTTGGGTGTGCTCTACAAAAAGGCTACCAGCAGCATGTTGCACGAACGCGAGGAGTCTTGGTTGCGTGTAGTAGCGAGTGCGACCTCGTTGGTCGGTGCTGCGACTGAAATGGTCGGAAAGAAGCTGGAACGGATCGGGAATTTGAATCCGAGATTCGCGAAGCTAACGCCAATAGGGAATAGCGTGGCCAGAATCGGTTCACGAGTAGCTGCTTTGGGAGGCGTGTTGATGGCTCTGGTGGATCTTTCAAGGGCATTCAAAGAACTAGGAAGAAAAAACTACAAAATGTTCGGAATGCATCTAGTTTCAAGCGTGGCGGGTGCTGGTTTGGCGTTTGCAATGCTCTTTTTTTCGCTGTTTTGGACGGGCATTTTCTTTGTGTTTGTCGTGCTGGTTTCGATAGCTATGATGGTTTGGGGAGACGGGACGCATCACGCTTGGTTGGACCGATGCTGGTGGGGGAAACTGAAGGCTGAGCGCTATCTGGAACAGGATGTTGAGATGCAGCAGTACCAGCTAGCGATGGGGGGATTCTGATGCATTACCAGGGAATTGTTCCGGGGAGGCCTTATCCCATCAATCGTCCTTTAAGTGACCAAGATTATTTGAAAGAGCTGGATAGGAGTGAGCGGTTCGAGGAGGTAGTGCCCTACTCAGACCTCACGGTTATAAGGGTTAATTCGACCTATATGGAATTGGTCGATAAGTACTACGGATGGAAAGGGTGGGCTGCTCTTATTATTGGGGCGATGGCGTTGATAACGTCGGGTTTCGGTTTGGCTTTTCTATTGTTGGGATACAAGTTTTTTGCAGAAGGGGAAGTTGAGGGCTTGTACTTTGGTGTTATCGCTTCGATCACCTGCTTTGTTGTAGCCGGCGTAGGCTGGTTCCTCGGTCGCTTCGAATGGGCTTACTACACCCACTATCCAATCCGCTTGAATCGAAAAGATCGAATGGTCTATGTGTTCCGCAAGGACGGTACGGTACTGAGCGTCGGTTGGGACGAACTGTTCTTTACGCTGGACCGTGATGCGGTGTGGTGGGAAATCCGTGCCCATGTGCTGGCTGAGGACGGCGCAACGGTGAAGGAAACCTTTGCACTGGGTGCGTACAGTACGCTTGATTCCCGTGAGGGAATGCGCGTGCTATACGCACATTGGGAGTTCTTCCGCCGTTACATGGAGGAAGGTCCGGCTGCTATCGCACCCTACGTGAAACAGGTCGCGCCGGTTGAGGGCAAGCGCGAGTCGTTCCGCGTCGGCTACGAGGTACTCGCATCCAATCTGCGGTCCGATAACCCGCTGCTCAGGGTTCTATACTTACTGGACTGGCCGCTTACCGCGCTCTCGTCATTGACCCGCTGGCTGGTCATGCGTAAAGGAAAGATCCCGTTCTGGCCGGCGGAGATCGAAGCGCGCAATGTGGTTGAAGCAGACGACCCGTTCTGCATCGATGCGCGAATCAACCCGCCCATTTTCCGTTGATGAGCGACAGGGAGTTGAGGGTGCTACGTCGCACCGGGCGGCTTGTGCAGAACGCTTCGCTGGGTCGCGGCCTGCGTGGGCGTGAGATGGCTGAGCGCTATTCCGATGAAGTCGGTAGCGCGCGGGAGCACCAGCGGGCAGCGGAGACACCCTGATGCACTACCAAGGAATCATTCCAGGTCGGCCATTTCCAATCAATCGACCGCTGAGCGATCAGGATCATGCGAAAAGGCTGCATCAACGAGATCGGTGGGATGACGCTGCGCCTTACTCGGATCTGACGGTTGTCAGGGTTAATTCTACCTATATGGAAATAGTCGATAAGTACTACGGGTGGAAGGGGTGGGCGGCTTTTATGCTCGGGCTGTTAACACTGGTGCCTTTTTTATTCGGTTTTGTTTTTCTTTCTATTGGGGTCGACTTGCTGACTGAGGGGGAGGCGGAGGGATTCTACTTCGGGGTAGCTGCCTCCGTATTGCTTTTTATTATGGCCGGAGTTGGTTGGTTTTTAGGTCGTTTTGAATGGGCCTATTACACCCATTATCCAATTCGCTTGAATCGCAAGGAGCGGATGGTTTACGTGTTCCGCAAGGACGGCACGGTGTTGAGTGCGAGTTGGGACGAACTTTTCTTTACCCTCGACCGTGACGCGGTGTGGTGGGAGATTCGTGCGCACGTGTTGGAAGAAGACGGGGTGACAGTGAAGGAAACCTTTGCACTGGGTGCCTACAATTCGGATAACTCCAACGAGGGAGTGCGCATGCTGTATGCGCATTGGGAATTCTTCCGCCGTTACATGGAAGAAGGCCCCGCCGCAATCGCACCTTATGTGAAACAGGTGGCGCCGGTGGAAGGAAAGCGCGAGTCTTTCCGCGTCGGTTATGAGGTGCTGGCTTCCCACATGCGGACCGATAATCCGATGCTGAAGATTCTGTACTTTCTGGATTGGCCACTTACCGCGCTCTCGTCGCTGACCCGCTGGTTGGCCATGCGTAAAGGAAAGATCCCGTTCTGGCCGGCAGAGATCGAAGCACGCAATGTGGTTGAAGCAGACGACCCGTTCTGCATCGATGCGCGAATCAACCCGCCCATTTTCCGTTGATGAGCGACAGGGAGTTGAGGGTGCTACGGCGCATCGGGCGGCTTGTGCAGAACGCTTCGCTGGGTCGCGGTCTGCGTGGGCGTGAGATGGCTGAGCGCTATTCCGATGAAGTCGGTAGCGCGCGGGAGTACCAACGGGCAGCGGAGACACCCTGATGCACTACCAAGGAATCATCCCTGGTCGGCCATATCCAATCAATCGCCCGTTAAGTGATCAGGATCATGCGAAGAGATTGCTTCAGCGAGATCGGTGGGATGACGCTGCGCCTTACTCGGATCTGACGGTTGTTAGAGTAAATTCGACGTACATGGAGCTTGTCGACAAGTACTACGGCTGGAAGGGTTGGGCGGCTCTGATGTTTGGCTTCATGGCGCTAATGCTCTCTGGATTCAGCTTTTCCTGCATTTCACTTGGGATCGACAAGCTGCGAGAAGGCGATGCTTTTGGCTTCTACTTCGGACTTGGTGCAGCGCTAGCATTCGGAGGTATGGGATTCATTGGTTGGTTCCTAAGCCGCTTCGAATGGGCCTACTACACCCACTATCCAATCCGTTTGAATCGAAAAGATCGAATGGTTTATGTGTTCCGCAAGGACGGTACGGTGCTGAGCGCGGGTTGGGATGAGCTGTTCTTTACCCTAGACCCTGACGCTGTCTGGTGGGAAATCCGTGCCCATGTGCTGGGTGAGGACGGCGCAACGGTGAAGGAAACCTTTGCATTGGGTGCGTACAGTACGCTCGATTCCCGTGAGGGAATGCGCGTGCTATACGCCCATTGGGAGTTCTTTCGCCGTTACATGGAAGAAGGCCCCGCTGCTATCGCGCCCTACGTAAAACAGGTGGCACCAGTGGAAGGAAAGCGCGAGTCGTTCCGTGTCGGCTACGAGGTACTCGCATCCAATCTGCGGTCCGATAACCCGGTACTGAAAATTCTTTACTTTCTGGATTGGCCGCTTACCGCGCTCTCGTCGCTGACCCGCTACCTGGCCATGCGCAAAGGAAAGATCCCGTTCTGGCCGGCGGAGATCGAAGCGCAGAATGTGGTTGAAGCAGACGACCCGTTCTGTATCGATGCGCGGATCAACCCGCCCATTTTCCGTTGATCAGCGTCTCGGCGCGGCGTGCAGCATGGCGTCGCGCTTACTTGGGTTGCGGCGTCACCAGCTCCCTTTGCCGAAGGCAAGGGGAGCGGTGACACTCTGAACTCACCCTGGCAAAACGGCCGCAGCGCGTGCCAAGGCTTCAATCCCAGCCCAATCGCGCGCCTGCAGCAACTCACGCGTGGTCAACCACGAGCCGCCCACGCACAGCACATTTGGCAGGTGCAGGAACTGCGATGCGGTCTGCGCACTGATGCCGCCGGTCGGGCAGAAGCGCACGTCACCGAACGGGCCATTCCAGGCCGACAGCATGCCCACGCCACCGGCCTGTACGGCCGGGAAGAACTTGAAGGTATCCAGGCCCTGCTCCAGCCCGCGCATCAGTTCCGAGGAGGTGGCAACGCCAGGCAGGAACGGCAGGTCGGTATCGCGTGCTGCGGCGTACAAGGTGTCGGTGGCGCCGGGTGAGACCGCGAAGCGGCCGCCGACGGACTTCACTTTCTCCATCTGTGCCGGGGTCAGCACGGTACCTGCGCCGACCACGGCATCCGGCACGGCCTCGACCATGGCCTTGATCGCATCCATCGCGTTTGCGGTGCGCAGGGTGACTTCGATCACCGGCAGGCCGCCGTTGAACAAGGCCTGTGCGACCTGCACCGCATCGTCGACGTTGTCGGGAGTGAACACCGGAATCACCGGGGCCAGTTTGAGCACTGCGCGTACGCGCGGATCAGCGCCGGACATCGAACTTTCCTTCGCCCATCAGGGCCATGACGTCGGCCACGCCGACTGGGTTGAAATCACCGGGAATGGAATGCTTCAGGCAGCCTGCGGCCAGGCCGAAACGGATCGTGGTTTCCGCATCCATGCCTTCGATCAGGCCGTGCAGCACGCCGGCCGCGAACGCGTCACCACCGCCAATACGGTCGACGATATCGGTCAGCTCTTCGGCTGGCGCCAATGCACGGGTGCCATCACGGCCGAGCAGCATCGCGCCCAGCGAATGGTGGCCGACGCTATGCGCTGTGCGCTGCGTGCAGGCCATGTATCCCAGGCGCGGGAACGCGGCGAATGCCATTGCCGCAGCAGCGTCCACGCGCGCCTGCGGTTCGGTCTGGTTGAACTCGCCGCCCAGCACCACGCCGATGTCGCGGTAGTCGGCAAACACGATGTGTGCGCAGTCGAACAGGTCGCGCAGGATCGCCTTGGCGTCGCCGCCCCAGCGTTCCCACAGCTTGGGCCGGAAGTTGCCGTCGAAGGACACCTTGATGCCGCGCTCGTTGGCGGCGCGTGCGGCGGCCAGGGTCGCCTGCGCGGCTTCCAGGCCGAGGGCCGGGCTGACCCCGGACAGGTGCAGCCACTGCGCGCCCTGCAGCAGCGCCGGCCAGTCGTAGCTGTCGGCGCGGGCGCTGGCGAAGGCCGAGTCGGCGCGGTCATAGACCACTTCGCTGGGCCGGTGGCCGGCGCCGGTGGTGAGGAAGTACAGGCCCATGCGGCCATCGCTGCGGCGCACGCGCGCGGTGTCCACGCCATGCCGGCGCAGTTCGCCAGCCACCGCTGCACCCAGCGGGTTGTCGGCGACCACGCTGATCATCGCCACGTCGTGGCCGAAGTGCGCCAGCGACACGCCGACATTGGCTTCGGCACCGCCGGCATGCACGTCCAGCGTGGGCGACTGCAACAACAGCTGGTTACCAGGCGCGCCCAGGCGCAGCAGCAGCTCACCAAAACAGACAACACGGGGGGAAATCATCGCCATTCCTGTCTCCTCGTCGATCGGCGCGCATCATGGCACGGTTGATTGACTATCGGTGTCATTTGCCTGTGACTGTCCCTCCGACTGCCCGTGTTACCGTCCCCCGATGTCCTTCAGACAATGGTTTCCGCCCTGTTTGAGTCCTGCTGCACTGCAAGATGCTCCCTCTTCACGCAGCTGCTACTTTCCATTTTGACCAGCGGTGTCATCCGGCGCAAAGCACAAGCCGGAGCCACTGCATCGCATGCAAACCTTGGAGAGGGGAAGCACATGAATCCACGTAACTCGCAGAAAAAGACACCGGTTACCTTGCTCGCGTTGGGGATCAGTTTGGCCCTGCAGGCAGGCGTTGCCATGGCCCAGGACGTCGCTGCGCCGGCCGCCGGCACCGCCGCCACCGAACTGGATGCAGTCACCGTCACCGGTTACCGCGCCAGCGTGGAGAAGGCGCTGGACATCAAGCGCGGCGAAGCCGGCGTGGTCGATGCCATCGTCGCCGAGGACATCGGCAAGTTCCCCGACAGCAACCTGGCCGAATCGCTGCAGCGCATTCCCGGCGTGGTGATCACCCGTGATGGCGGCGAAGGCCGCAACATCTCGGTACGCGGCCTGGGCCCGGACTTCACCCGCGTGCGCATCAACGGCCTGGAAGCACTGAGCACGGTCGGCAGCAGCGACGGTCAGGGCGGTACCAACCGTGGCCGTGGTTTCGACTTCAATGTATTCGCCGCCGACCTGTTTACCCAGTTGATTGCGCGCAAGACCGCATCGGCTGATGTCGAGGAAGGTTCGCTTGGCGCCACCGTCGACCTGCGCACTGCGCGTCCGTTCGACTATGACGGCCTGACCATCGTCACCAACGTGCAGGCCTCGTACAACGATGCTTCCGAATCGGCGATGCCGCGCTTTGCCGGCTTGATCGCCAACAGCTGGGCCGATGGCAAGTTCGGCGCGCTGCTGTCGGTTGCCTACTCCGAGCGTGAGACGGTTGAAGAGGGCAGCGGCACCGTGCGTTGGGCTGGCGGCACCACAAATGGTGGCTTCAACGCTGCCTCGCCGTTCAAGGATGCCTTGAAGGCAGACGTATACGCGCCGCGCTTCCCGCGCTACACGTTGATGGAACATGATCAGAAGCGTCTGGGCGTTACCGGTGCGCTGCAGTTCAAGCCCAGTGACCGCACCACTTTCAGCCTGGATGCGCTGTATTCCAAGATCGATGCCAAGCGCGATGAGAAGTACATCGAGGCCAATGGCCTGAGCAAGTCCGATGCGCTGGGCAAGCGTGAGATCATCGTCAACAACGGCGAAGTGCGCAACGGCGCACTGGTTTACGCGGAAATGGACAACGTCGACATCCGCGCCGAGAACCGTCACGACGAATGGACCACCGAGTTCTACCAGCTCAGCCTGGATGGCGAACACCGCCTGACCGACAACTTCACCATCACCGGCAAGGTGGGTACCTCGCGCTCCAAGCATGAGAACCCGATCCAGGCCACCATCATGATGGACAAGCTCAACGTCGACGGCTACAGCTACGACTACCGTGGCAACCCGAACAAGCCGGTCTTCAACTACGGCGTCAGCCCGACCGATCCCACCGGTTGGACGCTGTCCACCATCCGTCTGCGCCAGAACTACGTCACCAATGATTTCGACAACGGCCAGCTGGAGTTCTCCTGGCTGATCGGCCCGTCCTTCACCCTGGAAGGTGGTATCCAGGCCAAGAACTTCAGCTTCGACTCGATGGAGCGCCGTCGCGTCGGCAATGAAACCAACGTGCCGAACTTCAGCACTGGCAGCAAGATCGTCCCGGTCAACATGACCGAGCTGGCCAGCCTCAACGGCATGTCCGGTTCGCCGGGCAAGTGGGTGGTACCGAACTTCAACGGTATCGCCAACGAATTCGGTGTGCTCAGCGGCGAAGGCATCTATGCGTTGGCCGACTACGCCGCCAGCATCCGCAGCGTCCAGGAGCAGGACCGCGGTGGTTGGCTGATGGGCAAGTTCGGTTTCGACATCGGCTCGATCCCGTTCAGCGGCAACATCGGCGCGCGCTACGTCAAGACCAAGCAGACCTCGACCGGTATCGCCACGGCCAGCGGCACGCCGATCAGTACCACGGTCAGTCGTGAGTACAACGACTTCCTGCCGTCGCTGAACCTGGTGGCGGAGATCACCCCGGACTTCCTGATCCGCTTCGGCGCGGCCAAGGTGATGTCGCGTCCGGGCCTGGGCAGCCTGACCCCGGGTGTCACTGTCAGCGTCAGCGGCAGTGCGCGCACCGTCAGCGGTGGTAACCCGGCATTGGATCCAATCCGCGCCAAGACCGCCGACCTCGGCTTTGAATGGTACTTTGCCGAAGGTGCGATGCTCGGAGTTGGCCTGTTCTACAAGGACATCGAGAGCTTCATCCAGCCGACCCGCGAGAGCCGCGTCTATTCGACCAGTGGCCTGCCGGCGAGCCTGCTTGATAACCTCAATGCCAGCGTCAATGACGAATTTGTGTTCAGCACCCCGGTCAACACTCCCGGTGGCGACCTGACCGGTGTCGAGTTCAACTACACCCAACCCTTCACCTTCCTGCCGGGCAAGTGGGCAAACTTCGGAACCCAACTGAACTACACCTACGTCGAGTCGAAGATCCAGTACGTGACTTCCGCTGGTGTGATGGCACAGAAGGATGACCTGACTGGTCTGTCGCGCAATTCCTGGAACGCTACCCTGTTCTACGAAGGTGACAGCTGGTCCGGCCGCGTGTCGGCGACCAACCGTGACGATTACCTGATCCAGGTACCGGGTACTGAAGCTGGTTTCGACAGCAAGGGCCTCGGCGTGCACGGCCAGAGCGGCACCACCTTCATCGATGCGTCGATCCACTACCGCATCAGCGACCAGCTGGAAATCAGCCTGGAAGGCGCCAACCTGACCAACGAAGCACAGGAGTCGTGGGTGTCCAACCCGTCGGTATCGCTGCCGCTGGAATACAGCGAGACCGGTCGCCAGTTCACCCTGGGTCTGCGTTACAAGTTCTGATAGCCGCCGTTTGGCAGGGACCGGAGCGCACTCTCTCCGCAGCTCCGGCCCTGCCCTTTCATCCTCCGCAGGCCATGGTCATGCCATGGCCTGACGGCTGTCCACGTGCGGCCGCAACGGCCCGACAGCACGCCTGAATCACTCGCCAGGGATATCCCCACACCCCTTCCAGTCCGCTTGATTCCCCGTCCGGGGAAGGAGCCCACCGTATGGATCGTAAGCGCCGTTTTGGAAAGACACCGGTTACCTTGTTGGCAACCGCCATTGCTTCGGTTTTGACTGCTCCCCTCGCCTTCGCCCAGTCCCCACCTGCGGCCGCCGAGGCCACCCAGCTGGATGCAGTGAACGTCACTGGCTACCGCCAGAGCCTGCAGAAGTCGCTGGACGAAAAGCGTTACACCACCGAACAGGTGGATGCGATCTTCGCCGAGGACATCGGCAAATTCCCCGACCAGAATCTTGCCGAGTCGCTGCAGCGCATCGCCGGCGTATCGATTGATCGCGAAGGCGGCGAAGGCCAGCGCATCTCGATCCGTGGTCTGGGCGCGGACTTCACCCGCGTCCGCCTCAACGGCCTGGAAGCATTGGCCACCGCCGGCAACGGCAGCAGCGGCGTCAACCGCAGCCGCGGCTTCGACTTCAATACCTTCGCCTCCGAACTCTTCAGCCAGGTCAAGGTCAACAAGACCCAGTCGGCGCAGATGGATGAAGGCTCACTGGGTTCGACAGTGGACCTGCGTGGCTCGCGGCCGTTCGATTTCGCCGGCTTCCAGGCATCGGCCTCGGCACAGGCCGGTTACGGCGAGCTGTCGGAGAAGTACGACCCGCGCTTCTCCGGACTGATCAGCAACACCTGGGCCGATGGCCGCTTTGGTGCCTTGCTGTCGGGCTCGTACAGCAAGCGCAACGTCTACGAGGAAGGTTACAACCCGGTGCGCTGGGAGCACGGCAACCACCGCAACTCCAACCAGTCCACCGCCGCCAACAACGGCACCTATGGCTTCTGTTCGCCGGTGGGCTACAACCCGCAGACGCCGCGTAATCCAGCCTCGAATGAAACCCCGGCGGGCAGCGGCAGCCAGGCCAACCAGGACCGCAACAATGGCTGGGGCAGCTATGGCATCAGCGCCACCCATTGCGGCACCGGGCTGCCGCGCCCGGCCAATACGCCGGAGAACATCGCCGCCTACGAGACCGCGACCAATGCCTGGATCCCGCGCTACCCGCGTTACATCCGCACCGCGCATGAGATCGAGCGGCTGGGTGTAACTGGCGCGTTCCAGTTCCGTGTTTCCGATGACACCCTGCTCAGCTTCGATGCAATGTACTCGAAGCTGGACAAGGACCAGCGCGAAGACTCCATTGGCGCCAACCTGCACCGCGCCGCCAACCTCGGCGGCAAGACCCAGATCGTGGTGCGCGAGGCCGAGGTCGACGCGCAGAACCGGCTGATCTACGGCGTGTTCGACAATGTTGATTTCCGCACCGAGTCCAGCCTGATCGAGGAATCGACCACCTTCCAGCAGTACAGCCTGAACCTGGAACATCACTTCAACGACGCGGTGAAGATGGAGGCCGTGCTTGGCCACTCCAGCTCGGACTATGAGCGCCCGGTGTTCTCGCTGGTGAGCTTCGACAACAGCAATGTCGATGGCTTCGTGATGGACATGCGCAACGGCGGCGACATGCCCAACATGACCCTGCCCTTCGCCTTGAACGACCCGGCGGCATGGTCGTGGCTGGGTTACGGTGCGGTGCCGGTCAACAGCAACGGCACCGCGCGCGGCAGCAACATCAGCGAAGTGCGCTTGAACCCGAGTTACGTCAACAACGCCTTCGACACTGCCAAGGTCGACCTGCAGTTCAACATCAATCCAACCTTCACCCTGCGTACCGGCCTTGCCTACAAGGACTACGACATGGAGTCGGAGGAGTACCGCCACATCAGCTACGGCCGCCTGGCCCAGGCCCTGCCGGCGGGCGTTACGGTCGGTGACCTGAGCACCACGCTGACCGGCTTCGGCAAGAACCTGTCCGGCAATGTGCCGAACGGTTGGCTGATCCCGGATTTCGGCAAGATTGCCGAGCTGCTCAACATCAACTGCAATTGCGACACCGGCGTGCAGGGCGGTGACTACCGTCTGGCCGGCGTCGGCCACTTCGGCGCTTCCAACAACAACTTCGAGGTCAACGAGCGCAGCCTCGGCGGCTACCTGCAGTTGGACTTCAACACCGAACTGTGGGACCGCGCCTTCCGCGGAAATATCGGCGTGCGCGTGGTCAATACCCAGATCAGCTCTTCAGGCTGGGCACCGTGCAACGCAGCCACATCGGGCAACAACTCGGCCAACTGTGAATCGTTCTTCGGCGTGGCCAGCGCGACGGCTGCAGCTGGTGAACGCTCGCTGGTGCGCTCTGTGGTCAACCACAGCTACCAGGACGTGCTGCCGTCGCTGAACCTGGCCTGGGATGTGGCCGAGAACGTGGTGCTGCGTTTCGGCGCAGCCAAGACCATGGCGCGACCGACCCTTGCCTACCTGTCACCCAGCGTCAGCGGCGGCCCTACCGGGTACTTCGATGATGGACGCGTGTTCGCGATCAACCTTGGCAATCCCAAGCTCGATCCGTTCCGCTCGACCAACTACGACTTGAGCGCGGAGTGGTACTTCGGTGACGGCGGCCTGTTGTCGGCGGCGCTGTTCTACAAGGACATCGACAGCTATGTGCAGCGCACCCGCCTGCTGACCACCTGGGGTGACATGGGCTACTCGCTGGACCTGTTGCCGGCTGGCTTCACCGCCGACACCTTGTTCAACGTGCAGAGCTACTACAACACCCCGGGCGGCCCGCTGAAGGGCTACGAGTTGAGCTACCAGCAGCCGTTTACCTTCCTGCCAGGCATCTGGAGCAAGTTCGGTATCCAGCTCAACTACACGCATGTCGAGTCGAGCATCAAATACATGTTCAGCTCGGCCGGCAACAGTAATACCAGCATCACCACCACCTTCACCGACAACGACCTGGTCAACCTGTCGCCGAATTCGTACAACGCTACTTTGTACTATGACGATGGCAAGTTCAGCGCCCGTGTTTCCACCAGCTACCGCGACGGCTACATCGGCGAGATCCTCAGCCAGGAAAGCGTCTGGGACCTGGACGGCAACCAGTTCGCAACGCCGGATGTAACCGGCAAGAACAGCGTGCGCAATGTCGACTTCAACATGTCGTACAAGGTCAACAAGAAGCTGTCGCTGACCTTCGAGGCGATCAACCTGCTCGATACGCCGGACCGGCGCTACGTGGATTCGTCGCTGCAGATGGCCGACCGCTACACCGTGACCGGCCGCCAGTACTACGTCGGCGCGCGCTACAAGTTCTGAGATGGCGCGCGCGCAAGGCCAATGCAGCACCACCGGGATGCCAGCACGCTGGGGTCCCGGTGCATGCAGGAGGATGCGATGAGGCGTATGTGGTTATCGACCGCGCTGTTGATCAGCGCGGGCTGGAGCTCCGCGGCGGTGCAGGCAGCCGCGCCGCGCACCGAGCCCGAAGCCGAGAATATGCTGCTGCTGCAGACCGCTTCCGGCGGTTGGTCCAAGCAGTACCAGGGCAAGGCGGTGGACTACCTGCGGGTGTTCAGCGCCGACGAGCGCGCAGCGTTGCAGGCCCCGGATCGGCTGGATGACGCCAACATCGACAACAAGTCGACCACGCGCGAGATCCGCCACCTGCTGCAGGCCTGGAAAGACACCGGCAACGGCGCATATCTGGGCGCTGCACGGCGCGGCGTGGACTATCTGCTGGCCGCGCAGTACGCCAATGGCGGCTGGCCGCAGTACTACCCCGAGCGTTCGCTGTACCGGCATCAGATCACCTTCAACGACGACGCGATGACCCGCGTGCTG
The DNA here is from genome assembly GCF_056854515.1 of Stenotrophomonas sp. STEN063. Lineage (NCBI taxonomy): Bacteria > Pseudomonadati > Pseudomonadota > Gammaproteobacteria > Lysobacterales > Lysobacteraceae > Stenotrophomonas > Stenotrophomonas sp. STEN063. Next base: position 4,738 of record NZ_JBXFWF010000053.1, on the reverse strand, counting down.
GACCTGCTGCAGGACATCGCCGAAGGTGCGCCCGCGGTTGCGGGCCTGCCGCCGGATTGTGCAGGCAAGGCCAACGCCGCCTTGCAGCGCGGCCTGCAGAATGTGCTGGCCACGCAGGTGCGAATGGATGGCCGACTGTCCATCTGGGCCGCGCAATACGACGAGGTCAGCCTGCAACCGGCCAAGGCGCGTTCCTACGAACTGCCATCGCTTGCTGTATCCGAGTCGGTAGGCGTGCTGCGGCTGTTGATGCGGCAGCCCGAGCCGAGCCCGCAGACCATCGAGGCCATTGAAGCCGGCCTGCAGTGGCTGCAGGCCAATGCCTTGCCGGGCTTGGCCATGCGCAAAGTTGAGACACCGGAACAGCCCAGTGGCAAGGACGTGCTTATAGAACCTTTGGCAGGCGCACGGCTGTGGGCACGCTTCTACGATCTGGACCAGGGGCGGCCGATGTTCGTCAATCGCGAGGGTGAGCGTGTGGCGCGCTTCGCGGATATTCCGAACGAACGCCGGGTAGGTTATGCCTGGTATGGCGTGTGGCCGGAGCAGTTGCTGGTGCGGGAGTGGCCGAAGTGGGCGCAGCGGCATGGGCGAGAGCAACCCCTCTCCCGGACGGAGAGGGGCTAGCTGTTCCCTTCTCCCTCCGGGAGAAGGTGGCCCGAAGGGCCGGATGAGGGTGAGGGCGAAGCCCACGCAATCCTGCATTGCGGATGTGCTCGACCCTCTCCCCAACCCCTCTCCCGGAGGGAGAGGGGCTTAAGCAAGGCAGTCAACCGATTTGGAACGAGTTAGACAATGAACCAGAAAACCGTGTTGCGTCCCACCCACCTCGCCTGCGTGCTGGGCCTGCTGTTGGCACCGCTGAGCGCGGCCGCGCAGTCGCCGGAGCTGCTGTTCCGCGTCTCGGCGGACAAGGGCTTCGTCGCCGACAGCGCAGGTGGCGATGCCACGCCGAACTTCCAGGACAAGGTCAGCCTTGTCGACGATGGCGCGCATCGCCGTGCGATCCAATGGCAGGACGACGGCGTGCTGTCGTGGAATGCACCCGGCAACATCCAGGCCGAGCGCGGCACCTTGTCGTTCTTCTGGCGCTCGCGTTACGCAGTGGGCGAAGCACCGTTCGTGATCTTCCGCGTCGGCTACGCCGACCACAGCAGCTGGGACATGGCCTGGCTGCGCATCGACTGGAACGGGCACGGCTTCGATGCCTTCGTCACCGATGCCAACCTGGCCCGCACCCGCGTCTCGTTCAAGCTCGACAAGAATCCATCGCCCGAGCAATGGCAGCACATCGCCTTTGCCTGGGACGAGGACAAGGGCGTCAAGTTGTTCGTCGATGGCCGTGAAGTCGCGCAGGCGGCAACCACCGGCGACTACGACGCAGCGCTGGACCAGCTCGGCCTCGCTGGCCGGGTGATGGCGCCCTACCAGGTGCAGAGCCGTTACAACTTCCTGCGTGGCAGCGACTTCGACGAGATCCGCGTCTATGACCGCATGCTCGATGGCGCCGGTGTTGCCGCGCTTGCGCGCAATGCCGAGCCGCGCAGCGCCGAGGGCGGCAGCGCCTCGCAACGCGCCTGGTGGCACCGCTATGGCTGGGAAGGTGCCGCACCGCCGGCACTCAGCGCGCCGACCACAAGCATCCGCAAGGTCGAGTTCGCCGATGTAAAGGACAAGCTGCAGTGGATGTGGAAAGGCACCGACGGCATTGCCGAAACCACCTGGCCCGGCGTCTACAACCGCTCGCGCCTGCCCGGCCGCAATGATTACTTCCAGCTGCCGGACTGGAACACCTATGTCGAAGGTGGCCAGCAGCTCGACCTGACGGTTCCCGAAGGCGAGCACATCAATCGCATCGAGATCCGCGGCGCCGCCTACGGCGAGCTGAAGGGCACAGCCGGCACCCTGTTCGAGCGTCCGCAAGGCGTGGTGCGCAGCGTGGACAGCTTCGCCGACCAGGTTGGTGGCACGCTGCACTTCCACAACACCGCGCAGGAAACGCCGATCCAGGAGATCTGGGGCTATCAGGTCAGCGACGCGGCCGAGCCGGAAGGCACGGTCAAGCAGCGCTACCAGATCGACAGCAGCGTATTGCCGGATTACACCAATATCGCCAGCCTGCGCGACTACATCGACGGCCGTTTCGCGCCGGATGAGCGCAGCACGGTGATGGCGCTGCCCAAGGGCGCAGGCTCGCGCAAGCGCGCTGCCGACAGCCTGCCGGCCAAGCCCATGCCGATCGTGCATGTGCTGATTCCGTCCGGCGTCGGCGATGCCCCGGCCGCGCAGCCGCTGATCCGTAGCTGGGCGCACAGCTGGGAGAACATGTACGACGGCCTGGATGGCGTGGCGATCGATATCCCCGCATTGGACCTGCCGGCGACGCATGACGGGCTGATCCCGCTGAACATCCGCATCAAGGACCCGATCTGGCCGGCACGCGACATGATCGATGTCTCGGTGTCGGTGAAGCCGGGTGAAGCACGCACGCTGTGGCTGGACCTGCGCGACCGTATCCTCACCGCTGACAGCCTGTGGATCTCGGTGGCCTCGGCTGCGCCAGGCTTCAATGCCGCATCGCTGGACGGCGCCGAAGTGCGGTTGGTGTTCAAGGACCGCAAGGAGGCGATCAAGCAGCATGTTGCCGACCGCTTCAACCAGGTGCGTGACAACTGGGGCTTCCTGGTCGAGGAGCACACCACCTCCAAGCGCCAGCGTTTGTACTCACGCGTCTATGCCGATCTGAGTGATCTGCTGCGGGTCGATCCGGACCATGAGCTGGGCCGCTTGTACTGGAACTACATCAGCTACAACAGCCAGGGCAAGCCACCGTTCGAGCAGCCGCAGGCGCCGAAGGGCGTGCCGTTGTGGGCGTTCCGCCAGGTTGAAGACCTGAAGTACGTGCGTCGCTTTGTCGACTGGTGGATCGAGAACCGGCAGGTCGCTTACGGCGATTTCGGCGGCGGTATCTCCGATGACAGCGACCTGACCCAACAGTGGCCGGGGCTGGCACTGATGGGCGTGGAACCCGAGCGCCTGAACCGCTCGCTGACCGCACTCTCCGATGCGGTTTACCGCAACGGCATGTTCTCCAATGGCCTGAGCACCATCGAGACCGATGAGCTGCACGCCTACGAGGAAGGCATCAACGCCAACAGCGCGATGCTCTACCTCAACTGGGGCGATCCGCTCACCGTCGAGCGCCTGATGGAGACGGTGAAGGCCTTCGACGAACGCATCATCCTGCGCAACCCGCAGGGCAACCTGCTGTTCTCCAGCAACTGGTTTGGCGGCAACAAGGTCTACCGCGAGCCGAACTGGCAGTGGCAGAAACCGTATTCGTTCCCGGCGCTGCATCCGGCTTTCCTGATCGGCGAGTACAACGCCGATCCGACCGGCCGCAAGCTGGTCACCGGTCTGGCTGACGGCTATCTGGCCCACGCCTACCAAGACGACAAGGGCCGCTTCACCCTGCCCAACGAGATCAACTGGGCCACGGGCAAGACCCGCGGCGGTGAGTTGAACCAGGGCTCGGGCAGCGGCGATGTGATGCACACCTTCTGGGCTGCATGGCGCTGGACCGGCGACGCCAAGTACCTGCAGGCGCTGGACTACCGCGTAGTGCGCGGCGGGCCGGGGGTGCTGTCCAACCTCGGCGAGAACTACGTCGATGTGCTGGGCAGGCAGCAGGACTGGGGCAAGCAGCTGGTGGCCGACGCCGACAAGGGCGGCAGCGGCTTCACCGCGATCAGCGCCTGGCAGCAGACCGGTGACAAGAAGTACCTGGAAACGCTGCACGCCGACGGCATCCAGGCCAAGGCGCAGCGTGAGTACATGAACACCGAAGGCCACTGGTGGAGCGACCGCGTCGAAGCACCGAGCGAGTTCCTGCAGCGCCTGCGCCTGGGTGGCATCGGCTTGAAGCGCAACCAGAGCTGGCCGGGGCATACGGTGAGCTGGCAGTTCGCCCAGCCTGAGGGTGCCGAGCAGGTCGCCTTGCTGGTGCATGCGCCGTCACGCGAGCGCTTCAAGGTGATTGCCTACAACCTTGGCAATACGCCGCTCGAGGCGACCATGACCGGTTGGAATGTCGCCGCCGGCACCTGGCGTGTGCGTAGCGGTGTGGATCGCGATGGTGACGATGTGATCGACGGCAAGGCGGAGGTTCGCGAGGTGCTGCTGGAGAAGAGCGTCGGTACGCCGCTGCGGTTTGCACCGAAGCAGAACCAGGTATTCGAGTTCGAGCTGGTGACGCCGGGCACGCCGGTGGAGACGCGCGCGGATCTGGGCATTGGTCGCGGCGACCTGAAGATCGACGGCGAGCGTGTGCTGTTGACCGTGCACAGCCTTGGGCATGTCGGGACTGGCGTTGGCTATGCGGTGTTGGAAGATGCGCGCGGTCGTGAAGTTGCGCGGGTTGCGGTGCCTGCATTGGAAGCGCCGTCGGATCTGTCGCCGCGGACGACGACGGTGGAGCTGCAGATGCCGGCCGGGTTCAAGCGCGAGGGCGCGAGCGTGCGGGTTGGCCTGGAAGGGGATGGGGCTGAGGTGACCAAGCTCAATAACCGGCTGCCGCTGCAGTGATTGTTCAAGTCCCTCTCCCGAAGGGAGGGACTTTGCTGACTGTAGTGGGGGGGGGGGGGGCGGGCGGGGGGAGAGGGGGGTGGGGTTTGGATGGCCCCGGGGGCGGGCGTGGGGGTGGTGTTGTGGGGGGGGCGGCGGGGTGGTCAGAGCGCGG
>NZ_JBXFWF010000052.1:0-36431 GCF_056854515.1 Stenotrophomonas sp. STEN063 | reverse complement strand
GATTCAACCCCGGGTGCCTCTGGGGGTTACCCGTGTTTTTGTGGCGGCGCGCTCCGTGTTCGGTCTAACCCCTTAACGGCACCCCGGTTTTAAAGCCGGTTTCCCCTCGCGCGCCAGACGTGCAGCCTTGTGCTGCTCGCCACGCGTGGCTTTGCGCTTGGCCTCGGCATCACCACCGGCCGGCATGGCCGGCGGCGCCGCCAACAGCGCCTTGCCGAAGGCTTCGTCCTCGCCCATCGCCCAACCCAGCTCCTCGCACAGCAGGCGCAGCTGGCGGTGCAGCTCGCGCCATTCGCGCATGCGCAGGAAGCCGAGGAAATGGCGCCCGCACCAGTCGCGCAGTTTGGACTGGGTGAGCTCTTCGTGGGCATCGCGGTAGGCATTCCACAGCCGCAGGATGCCGATGAATTCGGAGCGTGCATCGGCAAACAAGGCGTGTGCATTGTCGGCTGCCTCACGTGCTTCCGGTGGCCGCTCGCGCGGGTCCTGGATACCAAGGAAGGACGCAATCACCAGCATCTCACGCAGGCAACCGCCCTTCTGCGCGGCCACCAGCATGCGCGCCAGTTTCACGTCCACCGGCAAGCGCGCCATCTGCCGGCCGATGGCGGTGAGCTTGCGCTCCTCGTCGATCGCACCAAGCTCGACCAGCTGTTGCCAACCGTCGGCCACCGCACGCTCGTCCGGCGCTTCAAGGAACGGGAACTCGTCGATCTTGCCCAGGCCCAGCTGCAGCATGCGCAGGATCACACCGGACAACGAGGAACGGCGGATCTCAGGATCGGTGAACTCCGATCGGCTCAGGAAATCAGCCTCCGAATACAGCCGGTAACACACGCCCTCGGAGATACGACCGCAACGTCCCTTGCGCTGGTTGGCGCTGGCCTGCGATACCGCTTCGATATGCAGGCGATCGAGCTTCTGCCGGGGGCTATAGCGTTTGACGCGGGCAAAACCCGGATCAACCACGTAGCGGATGCGCGGCACGGTCAGCGAGGTTTCGGCGACGTTGGTGGTCAGTACCACGCGTCGCTTCGGGCCGGGATTGAATACCCGGTCCTGGTCCTTGGCCGACAGCCGCGCATACAGCGGCAGCACCTCGGTCTCGCGGTATTTGCGACGTTCCAAAGCCTGGTGGGTATCGCGGATCTCGCGCTCACCTGGCAGGAAGATCAATACGTCGCCGCGCGCATCGCTGCGGGTGATTTCATCGACGGCAGCCACAATGGCCGAGACCGGATCCATCGCCGGATCGCTGTCCGCCTCGCTGCGTTTGCCGCGCGCTGGCGCCGTAGCACTGTCAGCGCTCTGCCCCATGTCCTCCAGCGGCCGGTAACGCACCTCCACCGGGTAGGTGCGGCCTTCGACATTGACCACCGGCGCATTGTCGAAGTGGCGCGAGAAACGCTCGGTATCGATGGTGGCCGAGGTCACGATCAACTTCAGGTCCGGGCGCTTGCGCAGCAGCTGCTTCAGGTAGCCCAGCAGGAAGTCGATGTTGAGGCTGCGTTCGTGCGCCTCGTCGATGATCAAGGTGTCGTAGCGCGACAACCAGCGGTCCGAGGCGATCTCGGCCAATAGGATGCCATCGGTCATGAACTTGATGCGGCTGTCTTCACCGACCTTGTCGGTGAAGCGCACCTGGTAACCGACCACCGTGCCGAGTTCGGTCTGCAGTTCCTCGGCCACGCGCGCAGCCACCGCGCGGGCGGCAATGCGCCGTGGTTGGGTGCAGCCAATCATCCCAGCCTCGCCGCGACCGGCCGCCAGGCAGAGTTTGGGCAGCTGGGTGGTCTTGCCGGAGCCGGTCTCGCCAGCGATGACCACTACCTGATGGGCCCGGATCAGGCTACTGATCTGCTCGGCTTCACGTGCGATCGGCAGCGCTTCGTCCATGCTGACCACGATCGGCCGCGCAGCGCGCTGCTGGCGCTGCGCGTGCGAGCGCTGCAGCTGCTGCTGGAAGGCCTGCTCGGCCGCCGCGTCCGCGGGCTTGCCCTGCCAGCGCGACAGCAGCCCCAACAGCCGCCCACGGTCACGGCTCATCGCCCCGTCAATGGCGGGGCGGGCGGCGCGCAGGCGCGCGGACAGGTCTTTTTCGATAGTGCTCATCAATCGTTCAACGTCAAAACTTGAAATACAGGTATGGTGCCCAGAGCGCTATTGTGAAGCCATTCAACCCGCCAAGGAGAAAAGCGTCATGGCCAAGGCCAAGAACAGCAGCAAACCAGAAGCCGGCAAGAAGAAGCAGGCCGCAGCAGCAGCCGTCACCAAGACGGAAATCGGCAAGAAAAAACTGGCAGCTGCCGCACCCTCGGCACCTGCTGTAGATATCGGGATCAAGGACGCAGATCGCAAGAAGGTGGCCGACGGCCTTTCACACTTCCTTGCCGATTCCTACACGCTGTACCTGAAGACCCACAACTTCCACTGGAACGTCACCGGGTCGATGTTCAACTCGCTGCACAACATGTTCATGGACCAGTACACCGAGCAGTGGAACGCCCTGGACGAGATCGCCGAGCGCATCCGCGCCCTGGGTTTCAACGCGCCGGGTTCCTACCGCGAGTTCGCTGCGTTGACCTCGATTGCCGAGGAGCCGGGCCTGAATGACAGTGCCGACTGGCGCGAGATGGTCCGCCAGCTGGTGGTCGGCAATGAAGCGGTTTGCCGGACCGCACGCAAGGTGCTGGACCAGGCCGATGATGCAGACGACGCCCCCAGCGAGGACCTGTTGACCCAGCGCCTGCAGATCCATGAGAAGTATGCGTGGATGCTGCGGTCGCTGCTGCAGTAACGGGTTCGACGCAGTACCTGTAGTGCCGAGCCAAGCTCGGCAGGGGCTTTATCGGCAAGGCCTCAGCCGAGCATGGCTTGGCAACTACAGGGGGTTTATCGGCAAGGCCCCTGCCGAGCATGGCTCGGCACTACAGGCGGATCGCTGCCTGCCTGACGCTGTATCGATCATTCAGCGCGGCCCGCCAGCGGGTAAACTAGCGCAATGCCCCAGAGTCCCGCGCAACAACTGCTCTCCAGCGTTTTCGGTTACGACAGTTTCCGCGGCGATCAGCAGGCCATCGTCGAGCACGTCGCCAATGGCAACGACGCCTTGGTATTGATGCCGACCGGCGGCGGCAAATCCCTGTGCTACCAGATCCCGGCCCTGCTGCGTGAAGGCTGCGGCATCGTCATCTCGCCGCTGATCGCGTTGATGCAGGACCAGGTGGAGGCGCTGCACCAGGTCGGTGTCCGCGCCGAATTCCTCAATTCCACGCTGGACGCTGAAACCGCCGCGCGGGTCGAGCGCGAGCTGCTGGCCGGCGAGCTGAAACTGCTCTACGTCGCCCCGGAGCGTCTGCTGACCGGGCGCTTTCTGTCATTGCTGGGCCGCGCCCACATCTCGCTGTTCGCCATCGATGAGGCCCATTGCGTCTCGCAATGGGGGCATGACTTCCGCCCCGAATACCGGCAGCTGACGGTACTGCATGAGCGCTGGCCGCAGGTGCCGCGGATCGCCCTGACCGCCACCGCCGATCCGCCTACCCAGCGCGAGATCGCCGAGCGCCTGGACCTGTCCACCGCCCAGCATTTCGTCAGCTCCTTCGACCGCCCCAACATTCGTTACACCGTGGTGCAGAAGGACAACGCCAAACGCCAGCTGCTGGGCTTCCTGCGCAATCACCGCGATGAGGCCGGCATCGTCTATTGCATGTCCCGGCGCAAGGTCGAGGAGACCGCGCAGTTCCTGTGTGGCGAAGGCATGCAGGCCCTGCCCTATCACGCTGGCATGCCGCCGGAGGTACGCGCCGCCAACCAGCGTCGCTTCCTGCGCGAGGACGGCATCGTGATGTGCGCCACCATCGCCTTCGGCATGGGCATCGACAAGCCGGACGTGCGTTTTGTCGCGCACACCGACCTGCCCAAATCGATGGAAGGTTATTACCAGGAAACCGGCCGTGCCGGCCGCGATGGCGAAGCCGCCGAAGCCTGGCTGTGCTACGGCCTCGGCGACGTGGTGCTACTCAAGCAGATGATCGAGCAGTCCGAGGCCGGCGAGGAGCGCAAGCAGCTGGAGCGTGCCAAGCTCGACCATCTGCTCGGATACTGCGAATCGATGCAGTGCCGCCGCCAGGTGCTGCTGGCCGGCTTCGGCGAAACCTATCCCAAGCCCTGCGGCAACTGCGACAACTGCCTCACCCCACCCGCGGCCTGGGATGCCACCATTCCGGCGCAGAAGGCGCTGAGCTGCGTGTACCGCAGCGGCCAGCGCTTTGGCGTCGGCCACCTGATCGACATCCTGCGCGGCAGCGACAACGAACGCATCCGCCAGTTCGGCCACGACAAGCTCAGCACCTACGCCATCGGCAATGACCTGGATGCGCGCGCCTGGCGCGGCGTGTTCCGCCAGCTGGTTGCCGCCAGCCTGCTGGAAGTGGACCCGGAAAGCCACGGCGGCCTGCGCCTGACCGATGCCAGCCGCGACGTGCTGACCGGCCGCCGGCAGATGATGATGCGCCGCGACGCTGCACCCACGCGCGAGCGCGAGCGCGGTAGCCCGCGTACCGGTCTGCCGGTACAAGCCGGCGACCTATCGCTGTTCCAGGCACTGCGCGGGTTGCGTGCGGAACTGGCACGCGAACAGAACGTGCCGGCATTCGTGATCTTCCACGACAGCACCCTGCGCAACATCGCCGAGCAGCGCCCGACCAGCGTCGACGCACTCGGCAAGGTTGGCGGCATTGGCGGCAGCAAGCTGGCCCGTTACGGCCAGCGCCTGGTCGAGATCGTGCGCGAGCAGGGCTGACGGGCGGCGCTGAGCCACCCTGCCCTGCCCGGGGTCTTGATCACCAGCGGGCGCTGATGCGGAAATCCGCGCGCACGTTGTCCTGGTCCTTCAGCACTTTGTCCAGCGGATGACCCAGGTCGAGGCTATAGCTGTAGCGTTTGAACAACTGTCCGTTCAAGCCGAAGCCAACGCTGCTGATGCTTGCCGAGGTCGGGAAATCCCCCCGCACCTCACCGTGATCGAAGAACACATAGGCGTCGTGCGCCTGCCGATACGGCCTGTGCAGTTCAACGCTGCCGAAGTAGCCCTTTACCCCGGACAGTGCACCGCGGACATAGCCACGCACGCTGCCAATCCCGCCCACCTGGAACAGATTGCTCGACGGCAGGAACTCCCCGGAGGTGAACTGCCAGCCCAGCTGCGCGCGATAAAGGAAGGCACTGCCACCGATCCGCTGCGTCCAGCTGGTGTTGCCGTTGGCGACAGTGAAGTTGCGGCCGTTCTTCAGCGTCTCATCGGTGCGCACCCGCGATACGCCTTGGTAGATCGACCAGTCGTAGCCGTTGTTGCGGTAGCCCGCGCTCACGCCCAACGACATGCTGGTGGATTTGATCTCCGAAACCTGCACATCCGCGATCTCGGACGTTGAGTTTCCGCGTGAAACACTGGCGATGGTGGACAGCAGCCACTTCTGGCTGGCGATCCACGGCTGGCTGTAGTCAAGCCCGTAGTTGGTGGATTCGCCGGTGATGTCGAGGTCGCGATAGGCACCATCGATGATGTTGATCTGATTGCGCGACACGTTCACGCCAACCCGACCGTTACGCTTGTTGACGATGCCCGAGTAGGCGATTCGACCCTCGAGGCCCCCTCGCGAATAGGCCACCGAGCCTGCCAGCAGATCGTTGATACCCGCCAACCCCCAGAATTGACCCTGCACGCCATAACGCTCGCGGCCGGTGCTCTCCACACCCGAGTTGTCGATGAACACCCCCCAGTTGTGCGGGTCAGGGAACTCGGTCATCAGCACGATGTCGGTCGTGCCCACCGCTTGGCCCGGTCGCAGCAGTGCGCGCACCTGCAGGTCGCTGGTCCGGTTGAGGTAGACCAGCTCATCGCGTAGACGATCGGTCTGCACCACTTCCCCCTCTGGCTGGTGAAGCCTTCGCTTTACGAAGCGTTCCGGCACCTTGCCCTCACCAGCAACTGTCAGCTTGCCCAACCGACCCTCGATCAAGCTGATCTGCACCTCGCCATTCTCGATCGCCTGGCCCTTCAACACGGCCTTGGCAGTGGAAATACCCTTGGCGGCATAAAGTGCATTGACCTCATCCAGCAGCTTCTCCAGCTCGGCCATGCTCACCTGGCGCCCTACATAGGCTGCCGAGACAGCATCGAGGTCCTCGCGGGCGAGCAACTCCGATGGGCTGAAGCGTACCGCCGTCAGGTTGAACTGCAGATCGCCATCTGCATTCTTCACAGCCTTGTCTTCCACCGCCTGCTGTTCCAGCGGATCGTCCAGTGTCCGCTGCGGCTGCAACGGCTGCCGCTGCTCGTAGTAGCCATCGATGCGCTGCGTCGTTGTCTGGCCGCCTTCAGCGGTGGTTGACTGCGCCTGCGCGATGCACGGCAGCAACGCGCCGCCAAGTAGTAGCAACCCTCGATACATCTTCACGCCCCTGTGCTTCATTAGTTGGGTGCCCCGAAGTTGACAGCCGCACCATCCGTAGCGATGACGTCCTCACCCATGTCCACATCGAACACGCGTACCGGTGCCTGGTCGCTATAGCCCGGGTCGAGCTGCAGCATCCGGCCCATGTAACGCAACGCGCTTTCACCGAAGTAGTTCAGGTCACTATCGACATGGTCACGGTTGTAATTGGGGCTGGTGACACGGAAGCCGTCGCCGAAACTCTCAACATAGGCATCGGTGACCAGGAACGTACCATCGGCAGCCAAGCGGAAGGACTTGTCCAGCTGTATCAGCTGTACATCCACCGGCCGCAGCATGGGATTGGTGTTGTCCATGAACACCCGCATCTGCGCAGTATTCAATGCCATGGTCCGTTCGATGTAAGCCTGACCGATACTGGCCCGGGCCGAACGGGTTGCCAGCTGCGCGTCCACCGCCTTGAGCTGGTCTATCAACCAGGCATCACGCGGATCCACCTCAACCACTACCTTGCGCGCCACACCGTTGTGATAACCCGTCAGGGTTGTGGTCAGTGGCCCCTGCCCGGCGGCCGACTGCGCTACCTGAGCCTGGATGCTGTCCGCAGCGAGGTTCAGGCGCGTATCAACCAACGCCTGCGAAAGCGAGAGCTGATCACGGGCGGCCAGAACGCCGGATACGGCTTGCAGGTTGCCACCACTCAGTGAACCACCCTGTGCGTCCATGCTGACGGTGCTACCCGCGGCCACCCGGTCGAACGTGATGCTGCCACCGGAAATGATCGACTGCGCGCGGCCACTGGCACCGCTGCCAACCGTGACATCTCCCTGTGACTGCAAGCGCGTGTCGCCTCCTGCGGCGTAGCGGCCCCATCGCTGGGCGCCTCCGCTGGTGCCGGTGATGTTCTGCGCGACATCTGCCTCTTCGATGGCTATATCAGCCGCCGCCGTTGCCAGCAGCGAACCGCCAGCGTCCACTTGCCCACCCAACACGCTGCCTGCATGCGATGTCAGGCCGATGTCGTCAGCCGCCTGCAGGTGACCGAAGGACAGCGTGCCACTGGACGTCAGCGCAATGCCGCAACCGGCCTGCAGCAGGCCTATGCTGATCACGCCGCCGGCACCGGCATCGAACGCGCAGCCAGTGGTCACCGCATCAGCGTTGATGTCACTGCCTGCCTTCCAGATTCCATCGCTGCCGATCTGCGCCACGCCCACCTGGATGGACTGACCCGCATCGAGGTACATCGTCCTCCCCGTCAGGGCCTTGGCTATTGCAATGTCGCCGCCCGCCGTGACGGTCAGGTCCTGCTCGCCCTCGAACGAACCGACGGTTGTGTTGCCACCGCTGGTCAGCGTCGCGTTGCCGCCGACGTTCAGGCTCGTCGCGCTCAGCGTGGTCGCTGCATTGGCAACCAATGCCTCACCAATGTTGATCGTACCCAGCACAACATCCGCCTTGCCATCGACAGTGGCATTGCCGGTGACATCAGCCTTGGCGATGGACAACGTGCCGACCGCATCGGCCGACAGATCGCTGCCAACCGTAAGCTCCTGCACATCCAGCGTGCTGCCCGAGGACAGCGCCGCAGCGCCACCCGAGGCCAGGACCCGCGCCGTCAGTGCGCCGACGGAGTCCGCGTCCAGGGCTCCCTGCACTGACAAGCTGTCGATACTGGTTGCACCGGTGCTGCTCAACACGGCATTACCGCCGACCGTGCCAGTGGTCAGGGCCAGATCGCCACCCGTCGTGACCGACACATCCTGCTTGCCATCAATCGTGCCGATCGTGGTGTTGCCACCGCTGATCAGCGTCGCGTTGCCGCCTGTGTTCAAGCTCGCCGCGCTCAGCGTGGTAGCTGCATTGGCAAACAATGCCTGACCAACGTTGGCTGTACCCAGCACCACATCCGCCTTGCCATCGACAGTGGCATTGCCGGTGATGTCGGCCTGGGCGATGGACAACGTGCCGACCGCATCGGCCGACAGATCGCTGCCAACCGTCAGCTCCTGCACATCCAGCGTGCTGCCCGAAGACAGCGCCGCAGCGCCACCCGAGGCCAGGACCCGCGCCGTCAGTGCGCCGACGGAGTCCGCGTCCAGGGCTCCCTGCACTGACAAGCTGTCGATACTGGTTGCACCGGTGCTGCTCAACACGGCATTACCGCCGACCGTGCCAGTGGTCAGGGCCAGATCGCCACCCGTCGTGACCGACACATCCTGCTTGCCATCAATCGTGCCGATCGTGGTGTTGCCACCGCTGATCAGCGTCGCGTTGCCGCCTGTGTTCAAGCTCGCCGCGCTCAGCGTGGTAGCTGCATTGGCAAACAATGCCTGACCAACGTTGGCTGTACCCAGCACCACATCCGCCTTGCCATCGACAGTGGCATTGCCGGTGATGTCGGCCTGGGCGATGGACAACGTGCCGACCGCATCGGCCGACAGATCGCTGCCAACCGTCAGCTCCTGCACATCCAGCGTGCTGCCCGAAGACAGCGTCGCAGCGCCACCCGAGGCCAGGACCCGCGCCGTCAGTGCGCCGACGGAATCCATATCCACGGCTCCCTGCACCGACAAGCTGTCGATGCTGGTTGCACCGGTGCTGCTCAACACGGCGTTGCCGCCGACCGTGCCAGTGGTCAGGGCCAGATCGCCACCCGTCGTGACCGACAGATCCTGCTTGCCATCAATCGTGCCGATCGTGGTGTTGCCACCGCTGGTCAAGGTTGCATCGCCGCCGACCGTGCCGGTGACCAGGTTCAGGTCCCTACCTGTCGTGATCAACACATCCTGCTTGCCATCAATCATGCCGATCGTGGTGTTGCCACCGCTGGTCAGCGTCGCGTTGCCGCCTGTGTTCAAGCTCGTCGCGCTCAGCGTGGTCGCTGCATTGGCGAGCAATGCCTCGCCCACGTTGGCCGTACCCAGCACCACATCCGCCTTGCCATCGACAGTGGCATTGCCGGTGACATCAGCCTTGGCGATGGACAGCGTGCCGACCGCATCGGCCGACAGATCGCTGCCAACCGTCAGCTCCTGCACATCCAGCGTGCTGCCCGAAGACAGCGTCGCAGCGCCACCCGAGGCCAGGACCCGCGCCGTCAGTGCGCCGACGGAATCCATATCCACGGCTCCCTGCACCGACAAGCTGTCGATGCTGGTTGCACCGGTGCTGCTCAACACGGCGTTGCCGCCGACCGTGCCAGTGGTCAGGGCCAGATCGCCACCCGTCGTGACCGACAGATCCTGCTTGCCATCAATCGTGCCGATTGTGGTGTTGCCACCGCTGGTCAAGGTTGCATTGCCGCCGACCGTACCCGTGGTCAGGACCAGATCGCCACCCGTCGCGACCGACAGATCCTGCTTGCCATCAATCGTGCCGATCATGGTGTTGCCACCGCTGGTCAGCGTCGCGTTGCTGCGGGTGTTCAGGCTCGTCGCGCTCAGCGTGGTCGCTGCATTGGCAACCAATGCCTGACCAACGTTGGCCGTACCCAGCACCACATCCGCCTTGCCATCGACAGTGGCATTGCCGGTCACATCAGCCTTGGCGATGGACAACGTGCCGACCGCATCGGCCGACAGATCGCTGCCAACCGTAAGCTCCTGCACATCCAGCGTGCTGCCCGAGGACAGCGCCGCAGCGCCACCCGAGGCCAGGACCCGCGCCGTCAGTGCGCCGACGGAATCCGCGTCCAGGGTTCCCTGCACCGACAAGCTGTCGATGCTGGTTGCACCGGTGCTGCTCAACACGGCATTGCCGCCGACCGTACCAGTGGTCAGTGCCAGATCGCCACCCGTCGCGACCGAAAGATCCTGCTTGCCATCAATCGCGCCGATCGTGGTGTTGCCACCGCTGGTCAGCGTCGCGTTGCCGCCGGTGTTCAGGCTCGTCGCGCTCAGCGTGGTCGCTGCATTGGCGACCAAAGCCTGGCCAACGTTGGCCGTACCCAGCACCACATCCGCCTTGCCATCGACAATGGCATTGCCGGTGATGTCGGCCTGCACGATGGACAACGTGCCGACTGCATCGGCCGACAGATCGCTGCCAACCGCCAGCTCCTGCACATCCAGCGTGCGGCCGGAGGAAAGCGCCATCGTTGTCCCCGCCAGCAGCTGACGCGCCGCAAGCGCCTCGCCTGCGCTCAGCTGCATGGAACTTCCTGCAACCGCATCCCGCAACGTCATTGCACCACTGCTGCTTGCATCGATCTGCAGGCCTGCCAACAGGTCGCCACCCTGCAACGAGGCGGCGACAACGTTCAGGTTGTTGCCCGCCTTCAAACTGTCGAACGTGATGTCAGCAGAGCCGGCAATATCCAGGTTGCCTGCATCGGCAACCAGCGTGCCGATGCGACCCGGCCCAACCAACTCAAGGAAGGCATCCCCTCCCTGCGTGCCACCATTGACCAAGCCACCAGCAATGCTCAGCCGCTCACCGTTCTGGCCCAAGCCGGTCTGTGCATTGAGGTTCACCTGCGTTCCGGTAACAGAAAGCAGGTTCACCTGCCCATCGCCGTTACCGGCGATACGCCCGCCTGCCACGAGACTCATCACACCAGCGTTGCTGCCTCCGGCAACCTGCAACTGCCCGAGCTGCATATCTCCGACTGTGGTCACATCCAGCAGCGAAGCCGCCTGCATCCGCGCCGCATCGCCCATCCCCAGGCTGCCGAGGTTGGCTGTCACCGCTTCGCCCTCCACCAAGCCGCCGGCCCGCAATTGCAGTTGACCACCCGCACTGATGGTTATGAGCTTGGCCTGCAGCGCATCCAGTTCGACGCCACCCGTTGCGACCAGCAAGGCATTGCCCTGGGCGGACTGCACTTCGCCCAGCGCCATGTCACCAGCCGCGGCCAAGCTGATGTCATCGCGCGCGCGCGCCTCATCAATCCGCAGATCGCCCGGCGCTCCGCTGTACAGCACTCCGCCAGCATCGGCACGCAGGCTGCCACCGGCCCGCAATGCCTGCGCGACCAGGTTCGCCGCCGCACCGACCTGCATGTTCCGGCCACTCTCGAGCGTACCGATGGTCAATGCCGTTTTGGGACTGCTGATCAGGATATCGCCACCTGCATTGCCATCCAGACGACCATTGTCGAGCTGGAGATTCAGAGCACCGCCATCCTGCGCGCTGATATTGTCGCGTGCGCTCAGCTGCACACCACCGGCTCCTGAACGAAGACTGGTGACGCTGGAGCTCGTTGACAACAGGCTGCCATCGCGTACGTCCAGACGCATGCGATCACCTGAATACAGCGAATCAAACAGCAGGTTGCCACCATGCTGGCGGATACCCAGGGCACCACCGGCATTGGCCGAGAGCGTGCCGCCCAGCTTGAGCCCCAGCAACGCCTCGTTGGCGGTACCGACATTGCTCCCGATGCTGCCGTCGGCCTCGATCTTCAGGTTGCCACCCACGTTCAGCAGCGTCCCGGCTGTTGCACCGGCAAGGTTGCCCGCCACGCCCAAGGCAGCATTGCCGGCGACATCCAGCGCCGCCACCGTCAGATTGTCGGTGGATTGCAGATAGGCCGAGCTGCCGGCTTGCGCGGTCAGTGCGCCGCTGGCCTTCACGTACAGCGGCGAGGTCTGCTTGATCCGGATGAAGTCCACCGGCCCCGCCTGCAGCTCGGCCTCGCTCATTGCCTTCAGCTGGTCGATGGTGATCACCTCACCATTGCGACCGATCAGCTGAACATCGCCTGGCGACGTAGCCATCGCCAGGGCCAGGGCTTCCTTCGGATCGAGGTTTCCGGCGTACACGCGGGCGTAGTTGACGTCGACGCTTTCGGCCAACTTGCCCAGGCCGTCACGCGCTCTCAAGGTGACGTTGCTACCGGAGATGGTGGGTGCAGCGTTGTTGTTGCCAGTTGACTTGGCCGGCTCCAGCGCGCTGGCGTTGATGGCGAACTGCAGCTGGCCTTCATCCCAATGCGCGCGATCAGACAACTCCTTGTAGATGCTCGAATTCGTATCCAGGGTAAAGCTGAAGTTGGTACTGGGTGTGGCGAAGTCAGCGCCCGTTGCCCAGCTCGCCCCGTACACGGCGCCGAAGGTGGCATCCATCTGTTGATACAGATCGGCGACAAAGGCAGCCACCTGGGCATCGCTCTGCACGACGCCTGCAGCCAACTCGGCACGTGCGCGGTAGGCAGCGAGCAAGGCCGTGTTCGGCACGAATGCACCGCCGACGATTCCGCCCTGCTTGTAGAGGTTCAGGTATTCCGCATACAAGCCCTCCACCTGCCGCTCATAGGTGGCAACGGTGTCGGCAACGCCGCTACCATCCAGCTTCAAGCGCTTGCGGATGTCCTCGATCTGGCTGTCGCTGAGCCCCTTGCCTGACTCACGCTGCGCGCCATCCAGCAGCGAGCCGTTCCTTGCTTCCAGATACACATCACCATTGGTCGCGGTCACACCGCCCACCCAGAAATCACCATCCACGTCCACCAACGACACGTTCTCACGCGCCGATGCGTGAACATTGCCGCCGCGGACCTGGTTGTTGGCACCATTGCTTTCGTGTGCAGAGATCACCAGAGCGCCGGCGGAGCCGATCTTGCCGATACTACCGGTGGTGCTGGTCAGCCTGACGTTGCTGCCGACGATGGAAACCGCATCACCTGCCACGCCGTTGATGTTTCCGGAAGCGATCAGGCTCACGTCGCCATAGCCGGACTGTGCATTGCCCGCCACCAAGCGCACGTCCGCATTGGAGTGAACGTTGAGCGCAATATCGCCCCCATTGGTGCTTGCCTTGACCGTACCGCCGCTGGACTGCGCAGCCTCGATCGCCTTTCCGTCAATCGCGCCGATGCCGTTCCTGGCATTCAGAATCAGGTTCTGCGCATACAGCGTGGCGCGATCATTGCCTTGGATGATGCTGCCCTGGCTGGAGCTCAGCGTGGTAGTGCCAGCCTTGTTGTTGATGGTTCCGTTGAGGTACAGATCGCTGACAACACTGACATCGACACTCCCCTTGTCGCGGCTGACAAAGCCAATTGATATCGGGTTGTCCGCTCTCACACTGGCATTGAGCTTCAGCTGGCCACTCTGCGGGAATCTGTAGCGGTACCAGGTTTCGTAGCCCCCCTTGCCACCTTCGCGCGACGGGTCCCAATGCAAGCCACCACCCGGCGTCGGGAAGCCGAAATTGCAGCCCGATTGGACTACGCCGCAACCATAGCCCACGCCAACGTTGTCGAAATTCCCGAAGCTGCCCGAGTAATTCCATTCCATGTCGGCACCAGAGGTGCCTGCACGGTAGTAGGTGCCGCCACCAGTGATCCAGCGTTGCGCGCCAGAGGCCTCACCACCACCGGGCCCATTGAGGAACTTCCAGGTCCCTGCTGTATTGCTGTTCCAGTCAATGGTGCGACCAATGTTGGCCGTCATCGACCACCGGTAGCGCATGCCAGCAGTGGGGTTGTAGCTGGACACATTGCTGATGCTGTTGGCGGTTTCCCAGGTGTTGCAGGCAGCACCACATACGCTGTTATCGTAGGCTCGGGCCTGCTCACCGGCACGCTGCACATACCACACGGAGTACGCTGCCTTGCCATCGAGGCTGGTCTTGAGCCGGTCGATGATCTGCACCACGCCATCCTGGCCGGTCGCCACATTCATGCCACTCAGCTGGACGTCACGACCAAGGCCAACATCCACCTTCACCTGACCGAAGCCGCTGGTGACGTTGATCTTGCCCTTGTTGGTGGTGCTGACGATCATGCCGTCCAACATCACCTTGCCACCGCCGGAGGCATTGACGTCATCCACAATGAAGCGCTTGGCCGCTGTGTCGTACTTGACCGAGATCAGGTTGGACGCTGCGCCAATCGTGGTCACCATAGAACCTGGCACGGACAGCACGCCGCTCTGTGTATCCGCCCAAGCCAGCCAGTTCCTTGCATTGGTGTCATCGCTGATCTTCAGCGACCAGTCGATGCCCGCACCGGCTTCGATCTTGCCGTTGACATCGATATACCGGGCCGTGATGTTCACTTCGCGGGCGCGAATCGCACTGTTGTCCGCCGCGATGGCACCGTTCTGCGAATAGCTCGCGTTCCCGCTCAACTTATCGACGTAGGCGACGGTTGGGATCTTGATCGAATTCTTGTAGTTGTATGGGAACGTCGTGTAGTCGCCATACCCTGGCTGGTTGGTGCCGCAGCGCGAGCCGCCAACATGCGGCAAACATGCACCGTAGACGATGATGGCAGTACCGCCATAGTTAGCATCGCCCGGCTGCTTCAGCAGGTTGTTGTTGAGCTGCTCGGTATTGGTGGCGCCGTTCTTGTACTGCAGGTTGGCCAGCAGACCGGCCACCAGGTCGGCATTGCCATAGGCGCTGCCAAGCAGCCCCTGCAGGTAACTTGCCCACAGCCCCTCGGACGAAGCTACGGTCTTGTCCAGATTCTTGTTCTTGAAAGTGAAGGTGCCGTTCGGCGCGAACGTGTTGAAGCTTGCCGCGTATACCGGCCCGCTGACGATGGAGCCGGCCTTGGACTCGTAGCGGACATCGGCACCGATGCTGTTGACCACGCCCATCTGCAGGATCGAGGTGCCACTGCCCTGCGTATAGTTGCCGTTGATGTTGATATGCGGCTTGGCACCTGAGCTGCTGCCGCTGATGCGCTCGTAGCCACTGTTGACCGTGCCCGCAACCACTACGTTGCCGCCGGCGTAGTCGGGGATGTAGATGTTGCCGAACGCCAGGTGGTAGGCCGAGTCGTTGACGATATCCACCGACGGTGCACCATGCGCGGCTACCGATCCGGTACTGCCAATGCGAATGTTGGTGCCCTTCAGATAGACATCTGCACCCGCCGCATAGATATCGTCGATCAGCACGACCTGCTCGTTGTCGTTGACGACCTCACCTGGATCGAAGCTGCTGTCCAGTTGCTTGAGCTGGGCGACCGTCATGCAGGCGTAACCGATACCGATATCGGCGCTGCAGTTGAAACCACCCGTGATCCCGACGCGCACATCGGTCGCGGTGCCCGCAACCACCTTGCCGTCGATCGCCACGTTGCTGGCCACTGTTCCTGCGCCAGAGGGCGAGGAACGGTTGATGGTCACGGGGATGAAGCCCAGCTGGTAGCCCGTGGCGCGCCCACTCGCCTGCTGCGCGAAATAGTCGCCCCAGGCACCCACGTAGATGTCGCCAGAGCTGTTCAACGTCGAACCCTTACCCAGGCTCACCCCCATCTGCGCGCGGGTGGCAGCATCGGCGGAAACCGTCGGTATCGCGATCAGCCCGCGTACGTAACCCTCCGCGCCGGCATTGGTCAGCAGGTTGCTCTCCATCAAGCCGGTGCCGTCCTTGCCTGCGGACAGGTAGGCGTTCTGCACCGATGACAGGGTTCCGCCAGTCCCGACGTTGACGCTCTCGATGACATCGGCGTCCACCTTCGAATGCGCCGCGCCTACCGCTGCCAGACCCCAGGTATTGACCAGCGCCTGGCTGCTCAGTGAGCCGGTGGTGGTAGTACCCAGGTTGAGGTAGCCCAAGCTCGCCAGTTTGGCGTTGTTGCCAACGCTCACCTGGTTGCTGAAGTCGGCATCCATCTTCGTATCCACAACTGCAACCTGGATGGCACCGCCAGTCGACAGCTGCGCCTTGTCCACCGCCACTGCCTTGGTGCGGGCAACGATGTCGAGGTTGTTGGCACCGCCGCCGTTGGCGACACCCGATTGCAGCAATACGTTGTCACCAACACTGGCCACTGTCCTGCCGGTCAGCTGTGTCTCCAGCAACGCCGCGCTGCCATTGATCACGCCGCCGGCGGCGGCCTGCACCGCCGGGCCATCCAACAGGCTCTTGAACAGGTTGTCGGCAGTGATGCCCATACCGTGGCCGGCAAACAGGCGCGCACCGCTTCCCAGCGTCGCGGTCACCGTGCTGTCCACCACGTTGCGCACCTTTGAACCACTGGCACCGGCAACGGCAGCATTGGTTGAATCCGCGCTGCCGCCATAGCCGGCCTGGTGTGTCGCCGCCACAACGATGCTGTCAGCCAGAAGGCCCTTGCCATTGCCGGCATTGCTGCCGATGCTCGCGTCCACCACCGAGGTGCCATTGGTGCCCGCCGCACTGGCAGCACCGGAAATCAGGCCGCCGCTACCAGCGAAGGTGCTGGCCAGGTTGCTGTCGTTGCCGTTTGCAGTCACCGCCAGCTTGCCCATCATCTGCAGCGGATCGGCCGTGGTGCCGGCATGCGTGCCACTGATGCGATCACCGATGGCGGCGATGGTCCGGGTGTCGGAGCTGGCATTGGCCACCGCCGCACCCAGCGCCAGCCCACCGATGGTGATGCCGGTGGCTTGCGCGTCCTGTCGCGTGGTGCTGTCAGCTGCCACGATGAAGTCACCGTGGCTACCGATGACGACGTCGTTGCCAACCAGGGCCCTGGTCACGCTGTTGTCGCCGGCGTTGGCAACCGCGGCATTGGCGGCAAAATAGATGCCACCCGCACCTGCGGTGGCCGCCGCGGATACACCTGCGCCGGTGCCCAGCGCCGCTCCCCGCGTCGCCTTGACACTGACGTTGCCGTCACCGCTCACGTTTACCTTGTTACCGAGCGCAGCCAGCACGTCGGCCTTCGCCTCGGCATTGACCACCACTGCGCCCACTGCCGCGCCGGCAGACACGGTCGCACCCAAGCCGGTGGCACCTACCGTGGCATCGGAGCTGGCCACGACCTGCAGCGAAGATCCATCTCCTACCGCCGGGCCGGCAACGCCCGTCCCCTTGGTGATGATCCTCGCATCATCGCCAACGCCGGCATTCACGCTGCTGGTGTCCTTGGCCAGGACCACCACCGCATTGGCCGCGCCGGCCAGACCGGCAACGGCGCCGATGCCAGTGGCCTCGACGCCACCGCCGTGCAGCGCATTCAACCCGACCTGCTGGAAACCGCCCAGCGAAGAGCCTGCTCCCACCGTGGCCGATACCGTCGAATTGCGGGCAGCATGTGCGATCACTGCGCCTGCCGCCAATGCACCCGCGGCGGCGCCGGTCGCCTCAACGCTGGCACGGCTCTGGTCCGATGCCGAGACATCCAGACCACCGCCCTGGCCGGTGGCATTGAGGTTGCCCGACACCGACGCCGTAGTGGTCTGCCCGAAGTCATTCCACGCAACCGCCGCGCCCAGGCCAACCAGCCCGGCTGCACCCGCGATTGCCTTCACCGTCGAACTTGGCTGGCCGTTGTCAGCGCCACTCTTGGCCGCGACCTGGATATTGCCAGCACGTACGGTACCGTTCTCGATCGCCGCCGAGGTCTGCCCAAACATGCCGCTGTAGGCAACCGCACCACCTGCACCGAGCGCACCCGCCGCGAGCGCGCCCGCGGTGTTGCTGGCCTTCAACTGGCTCTCGGCATTGACGTCGACGCGGCTCGCCTCGACGTTCGCCCCCTTGATCGCGGCGATCACCTGGTCCTGCTTGCCCCCCAGCGTCAGCAGGCTGTTGGACGTGGCGCCATTGAGCTGTGCGAGGTGGCTGCTGTCCAGCTTGTCCGCCAGCGCTGCGTCACCCGTCACGCTGGCATCCAGTTTCTGTCCGGACGCAAGGCTGTCCACCGCCCCCTTGGTGCCGGACACTTCACCCAGCACGTCGCCGATATCACCTACGCCGGACAGCAGCACCGATGCTGCACCACCGATGCCGGTGCTCATGCCGATGCCAGCGGTGGCGGTCATCATCGCGATGTCGCGGATGGAAGCCGCGTCGACGTTCACTTCACCGCCGCTGCGAATGCTGCCACCACTGACCGTGGCCGCCACCTTGCTGCCCAGCAGCGTGATGTTGGCCGCCGCCCCCACGCCGCTTCCCAATCCTCCGGCCACCACACCGCTGTTGGCCTTGATGGCCAGCTCCTCAAGCGCGTCGACATCCACACCACCGGCGTCGATGCTGGCATCCACGATGGTGGCTTCGGTGGTGTTGGCGATCTGCTGGAACTGGGCCATGCCCGCCACGGCGGCAGCACCGGCCAACGCACCACTGACCACGGTATTCTCGAAGCGCGTATCGGTATGTGCGGCTACGCCCACGCCACCATCCACATCGATCACCGTGTTCACACCGGAGCCACCGATGCTTGCGCCGGTGCGCGTCTGCGCCATGTTCACCACCAGCGTGCCGGCAACCGCCGCTCCGCCCGCGGCACCCGCACCGGCGTTGATGCGGCTGTCCACCGTATTGATCGCATTCACCGCCAGGCTGGCGCCAACGGTCTTACCGCCGCTCAGCGACGCATCCGTATTGCTGGAGAACACATTGACCACGCCAGTGCCTGCACCGCCGGCCAGGCCGGCCGCCAGGCCGGCTACGGTGGTCTGCGCGGTTTGGCTGCCACGGGCATCCACGGCGATGTCGCCACTGGCGGCGATATCCGCGTTCTGGATCCGCGCCTTCGTCGTTGTCTGCAGCACCGTGCTTGATGCCGCACCGGAAGCACTGCCGCCGGCGCCCGCCGCGGCACCGATCACCAGCGAGCTTGCGCTCACGTCGCTACTGGCCTTGACCTTCACGTCCTGGCTGTCGCTGCCCTGCGCCAAGGCACTGTAGAAATCGAACTCGGCCGTGCTGTCGGCCCCCCCGCCACTCCCCGTGCCCGGCGTCGGCGTGCCGCGCGCAGGCAGCCACGTTCCTGCCCAGCTGCTCAGGTCATGCTTGTTGATCGCCGCAGAGCTGATGCTTGCCTCGGTCTGGGTACCGATCACGTTCACGCCGGCCATCACCGACAGCGTCTGTCCGCTGATCGGCGCAAAGGTGATCGCCTGGCTGACTCCCAGGGTATTGATGGCCTGGCTGGTTGCCGCATCCACCAACACACCCTGACCGCCGTTCCATGCCAACGCGCTGACCTTGGTCCCGGCACCATCGATCTGCGCCAGTGTCTTGCCGGTCATCAGGTTGACCACCGTGCCCAGGCCGATACCGGCGGTTGCCCCCACCGCGACGCTGCCGGCCAGCACGTCGATACCCTGCTGCTGCTTCGCATGCACGCTCACGTCGCCGTCGGCAATCACATCGGCGCCGTCGGCGATGCGCGCCTGCACCTGGCCCTCCATCAGGTTCACCGCGACCGAACCCGCGCCGCCAACCGCACCGCCGCCGCCAAGGCCGGCGGCGATTGTGCGGATGTTGGCACCACCATTGCCGGCCGCGTTGGTTGCTTCCGCCGAGACCTCGACGTTCTTCGCATGCACCTGGTAGCCATTGCCGCCGCCGACAAGGCTTGCCGTCGTGCTGCCGCCGATCTGGTTGAACGCGATCGCCGCGCCGACACCCACGCTGCCTGCAACGGCGCCGCCGCCAGCGAGGGAATCGATGCTGCGACCATCCTTGGCGTGCACGCGCACATCGGCGACATTGCTGTCGAGCCGGGTGTCCTGCAGCTGCGCCGAGGTGTCGGAGGTAACGATGTTGGTGGTGACGCTGCCGCCCACCGCGACGCTGCCCGCACCCGCCCCGGAGATAGCGGCAGTGCGGACCAGGTTGGTGGAACCGGCCTCGATATCCAGGCCGGTCGCCTTGTCCAGCCGTGAGCCGGTGACACTTGCCGAGGTGGTGCCACCGATGAGGTTGACGCTGCTGGCCGCCCCCACCGCCACGCTGCCCGCACCGGCCAGGGCACCGGCCAGCGAGTAGGCAGCCCCCTTGGTCCCGGCATTGACCGTGACCTCGCCAACCACGCCATCCCCCTTCAGCTGCAGGTCGGTGATGGTGGCGTCGGTGGTGTTGTTGACCAGGTTGGTGCTGTTGCTGGCCGAAATCGCCGCGGTACCTGCGGCGGCGCCGGCAATAGCCAGCGTCTTGATGGTGGAATCGGCAATCGCGCTCACGTCCAGATCGCCGCTACTGAGCTTTGTGCCACTCACGCCGGCGTGGGTGGTATCGGAGATGCTGCCAACATTGATGGCCGCGCCGACCGCGGCCGTACCTGCGCCAGCAACGGCGCCGGACAGCGTCTGGATCTTCGAGGTGTTCTCCGCGCCGACCGAGATGTTGGCGGCGGTCACCTCACCGCCGATGAGATCGGCGCTGGCGTTGTTGCCGATCGTGCTCCAGGCCACCGAACCCTGCACCGCGACATTGCCGGCGCCACCGCCAGCGATCGCAGCAGAGAGGATCTTCGCCTGGTTCTGTGCATCCAGCGTCACCTCACCGCTTGCGCTCAGGTCCGCGCCGCGCGCAGTCGCGCTGGTCTTGCTGCCGATCTCGTTGATGGTCAATGCCGCACCCACCGCGACCTTGGCGCCTGCGGTCACCGCGCCTGAAAGCGAGGCGATATACGCCGCATCGCTGGCATCCAGCCGGACCGAGGTTCCGTTCAACACCGTCGTTGCGGCATTTCCTGCTGCATCCACGCCGACCAGCGCCGCGGTGGTGTTGCTGATCTGGTTGTACGACGCACTGCCCACGCCAGCAAACTTGCCGGTGCTGACGCCCAGGCCGGCACTGACCGCCAGGATATCGGCATGGTCCTCGGCGGTGACGGCGATATCACCGCCGGTGGCACCGCTCAACTTGTTGATGTTGGCCCCGGCAATCGATGCCACGTGGCTGTTCTTGATGCTGTTGTAGCCGAACGCAACGCCGGCATTGTTGTCGCTGACCTGCACCATGCCGGCCACCGCGATGATCGAACTGCGCGCCTCGTTGCGCTCGATCGCCGCCACCTTGGTATCACTGCTGGATTCGGTGTCCGCGTTGGCATTGGCGGTCACGCCGCCGATGGCCGAGCCGCAATAATCCATGCCCATGGCCGAAGAGCAGCCGTCGTCGGTAGCACGCACGTCGGTGACGCGCGCGGTACCGGCGTAGGTGTCCAGCGTTCCGGAGAACACGATGTCCGCGCCGCCGTTGATCGTTGCAGTAGTCTGGTTGGCGATCTGATTGATCACCACCGAACCGGCCAGGCCGATATTGTTGGCTTCCTTCGAGACGCCGCCTGCCGCGGCCGCGGCAATGATCCGCGAAGCATCGGCAGCGATCACCTGCACGTCCCCTGCCTCGCGGATGCTGCCGCCGCTGATCGACGCGGCGGTCTTGTCGGCGATGTCCGCATAGGTCACGGCAATGCCCATGCCGACCTTGCCACCGCCATACAGCGCGCCACCACCATTGCCGATCTTCGACTCGTTGACCGCCTTCACGCCAACGTTGTAGCCGGCGGCACTGCTGCCCAGGGTTGTTCCCTCCAGGCTAGCGGTCGTGTTGTTCTTCGACATCGCCACCGTCGCCGACACCGCGGCAGCGGCAGCGGTGCTCTGGTCACTGGAGGCATTGACGCCAACACCCAGGCCGACGTTGACCTGCTCGTTCTCGTTGCGCGCGGTGATGGACACATCGCCGGCATTGTCCAGCGTGCTGCCAACCACACCGGCAACGGTTGTATTGGCGATATCGCCATAGGCCACGCCACCGGCAATGGCGGCGCTGCCGCTGCTGTTATCCGAGTTTGCCTTGGTGATGGAGATGGCGCCGCTGATGCTCACCAGCAGCGTCTTGTTCAGCGCGTTGACGTCCAGCTTGCTGACCGTATCCAGTCCATGCACGGTCGCCGAGGTGATGTCCGCCTTGGTGTTCTGGCGGATGCGGTTGATGGTGACGCTGCCCGACACCGCCACTCCGAACGAGGGCTGGTTGATCGGACCGGAATCGCTCTGCGGGGCATCCTTGCTGCCGAGCAGGCCCTTGGCCTTGTCGAAGTAGCCGGAAACCTTGTCGCCACCTATCTTCTTCAGGCCGCCGGCCATCGACTCCAACCCGGCAACCTTGTCGCTGGCACGTGCCTTGAGGCTGTCGAAGAAACCGGGGTTCTCACCGTTCTCCTTGTCCGCCAGCGCCTTCTGCGCCTTCTGGTCCTCTTCCTTCTGCGATTTGCTGCTGACCATCGCGCCGGCGGCGGCCACCGCCCCTGTCAGCCCCTCGCTTGTCGCGTTCACCGCCAATGCGTTGGTGGAGATGCTGCCAGCAGTCGCGGCAGATGTCCCCTGTTTGAAATCATCCGGGATGGCACCGACGAAGGCGCGCGTATCGGTGTCCATCTGCTGGTAAGCCACGCTGGCGCCAACCGACAGGCTGTCAGTCATCGCCACCGCGCCGGCCACCGACCACACGAACAGGTCCTCATCCGCTTTCACGTCCACGCTTCTGGCGATGACGCTGGCCTTGCTGCTCACGCCGGCCAGCGTGTGGCTGTCCAGGTCCAGCGCCGACGCGGTCCCGCTGACTCCGATGCTACCGCCCTGACCCGACTGCAATGCCAGCGAGACGATGGTCTCCTTGTTCTCGGCGGAAACTTCCAGTGCATGGCTGTTGATCACCGCGCCATCGTTGACCAGCGCAGTCGCCGAATTCTCATAGTCCATGTAGCCGACGCTTCCGCCTACCGCGGTACCGCCGTTACCGGCGGACACACGTTTCAGCGTCAGGCCCAGATCACCGGCTGCATGGATCGCGGTAATCTCGGTTCTGGCCCGTACCACCGCATCCTTGTCGAAGCTGCGTGTGATCTGCTTGCCCGCTTCATCCCTGGCATCCAGGGCCGCCGTCCACGCCTTGCCATCGGTGGCGGTGGTGGTGATGTGCGCATCGCTGGCCACACTGGTGCTGGCCGCGTTCCTGGTACGGAAATAGCTGACCACGCCACCCAAGGCGACGGAATCCGCCGATCCCTTGGCCGAACCGTAGGAAGTGAAAAGATCCGAAGGATCGCTGATCAGCGTCTTGGCTGCGGTGAGCGAATCCTTGAACGCGTCGAAGCTGCTGAATTTCGGCTGCGCCGCCTGCAGCGCGCTGAAATCGCGCGGCAACGTGACATTCGAGCCCAGTCCGACATGCGCGCCCTCAAGCGCAGCGCCGCTCCCGACCAGCGTCGATGCATCATGCTCGAGGTCGGCGATGGTTACGGCACCGGACAAGGTGAATGCCGAACCGTCATTGCTCTTGCCCTGGCCCTGGATGTTGCTCAGTGCATGGTTGGCGATCTGTGCATCGATGACCTGGCTGTCCACCACCACGTCGCCGCCGGCGGTGACCTTCGCACCGCTGCCAATCGTGGCATTGGCCGTATGGCTGCCACCGACGTAGCTGATGGCACCGCCCAGGCGAAACGGTGAAGGCGTGCTCGGCGTCCCGCCACCGGTTCCACCTCCGGGTTGCGATCCGTCGTCGCCGGACACCTTCTTCTGCGCTGCGGCGATACCCTTGCCGGCGAAGGACTGCACCAGTTCCATCAGCTTGTCGCCGCTGGAGCCCGCATCATCGCTCTTGTCCTCGTTCTTCTTTTCCTTCGGCGGCGCATCGACCAGGCTGGTAGTGCTGTTCTTGCTGGTAACACTCGCCGCCTGCACGGTGACGTTGCCGCTGGCATCGACGTCACGCGCCAGGGTCGCAGTGGCGCTGATGTCCTGCAGGCTGACGGCACCGGCCAGGCCGACCTTTCCGGTTGCATCCGAGTACGCTGTCGCCGAGGTTTCCAGCGACGAGGTATTGACCGCCGATACGTTCACGCTGCCTGCATCCAGCACCGCCGCGGACGCCTCGATGCTGGCAGTGGTGTTCACGTGCACGTTGCTGATCGCCGCAGTGAAACCAGCCGCAGTGTTGTTGGTCGCAAACGACTGCGCCGCAACCTTCAAGCGGGTATCGGCATCGGCCTTGACCGAGACCGCGCCGTCCGCCTTTACACCAGCGCCGGAGCGGATGATGGCATCGGTCGTTGCGTTGATCTGCGCATAGGTTGCACCAAGGCTCAGATAGTGGGTTTCAGGCTGGGTCTTGGGAGTACCATCCGGGTTCTTCACCGGGTTGCCCTGGTCGTCCAGAACCGGCACGTCCTTCTTTTCGTACGATTTCCCCGCGGCCGAGTTGTCGATCAGCTGCATCGTGCTTGCATGCAATGCAATATCGCCTTGCTTGCCGGTAGCGTTCGCTGTCGCGGTGAGATCGGCATTGCCGTTGACGACCACCTGGGCAGTGCTGTTCGCGCGCAGGAAGGCGATCTGCCCCCCCAGCGCCTTTTCCGCGCCAAGCTCGGCCGCAGTCTGCAACAAGTCACCAGCGGCGCTGATGTCGACCAGGCTGTCCTCGACGTTCTGCAGGATGCCATCCGGCGTGTTGTCCGGGTTCTTGTAGCCCGAGTCCACCTTGGCCAATGCAGTCAACTCGATGTCATTGGCGATCAGGCTGGCGCGCTCGCTGCTGTCACAACCAGGCTGCGCGGCGTCGCAACCGATGGTGACCGTGGCAGTGGCATCCTTGCTCAGGGCCAATCCGGTGTCGACGACGGCGGCCGCACGCAGCTGGATCTGGCCGTTGCCATCATCCACCAGCACAAGCTTGGCATCGTCGCCGCCGGTATTCACCGCGACGTCTTCGCGCTGCAGGTTGAACGCACCACTCAGGGTCTCATTGGCCGGAACGGCGACAAGGATGGTGCCAGTCACATCGATCGCGCGGGCTTGCACGCGCACGCCATTGCGGGCGTGCACCTTGCCGTCAATGCTGACTTCACCGTCTGCGCTGATCTGCTCCGGTAACAAGGTCCCGGCCATCAAACGCTTCAACGCCCCGCCGCCGGCCAAAATGTCACCCATGACATCCGCCCTTGGCGTCGCCACGCTCAACGAGCCAACGTTGAGTGCGCCCTGGTCACCAACCACCATTCCCATGGGATCGACGAAGAAGACACGACCACCGATCGCACCCGTGCTGTCGAGCAGACTGTTCACGGTACCGTTGATGTAGATCTTCGAGTCCCAGACCAGATTGACCAGATTGTTGATCTGGCTCCCTTCCTTGTTGGCCAGATCGGTGAACGGCAGCACCAGGTTGACCACATCGTTCTGCGCAACCTTGAAGTCCCTGAATGAGTTGAAGGCCACCCCGCCGTTGATGGTCTTGGTAGTCACCGTCGTGACGTTCCCATTCGCGACGATGTCCGTGTCCGTATCGCCGCGTTTGGTGACGTCGGTAACGCTCGGGGGCGATGCGGCTGTCGCCAGCCCAACCGGCAGTGCCAGCCCCAGCACCGAACCAATCGCCACTGCCAGGCCCGCCGGGCGCAGCTTGGGATCGCTTTTCGTCCTGGCGTGCAGGGTCTTGGCAGCGTTGGTTGCGTCAATGCGGTTCATGGCAGCTCCAGGGTGCGCCGCTGCCAGGCGGCAGCACTCAGATAGGCGGATACGCGACCGCTGACGCGGCCGCGCATGGATCAATCAATCGGGGACAAAGCAGGTGTCAGTGCGTGGCTGCAGGCGATGCCTGCTTGTCCAGCACCCGGCTCAATACTTCGACATTGCCCAGTGACAACAGGTGGGCGTAGATCCAGCCCAGGTCACCGGACTTGGCAAGATCCTGCAAAGCCTTGCCCTTGAGCTCGCGCAGCTTCTGCTCGTCGACCACGAAAAAGCCGTCCAGCGAGAAGGTTTCGCCAGCTGCCGTCTGCACATTCACCTGCTTGGACACCAGCAGATCGTGCGCGACCAAAGCAGCCGTCAGACCGCGGGTACGTGCCAGGTGCACCTGGTATTCCTGCAGGAACTCCAGCGCGTTCGACAGCACGGCACTGTCGTTGCCTTCTTCGTCGAACAACGCCGCGCCTTCATCGCCGCCTTCCCGCAGACCTTCGAATGCCGCATCCAGGCAAACGGTAAAATCGCTGCCCTGCGCATCCTGCTCGGCCAGTACGAACGGATAGCGGCGCAGGAATGCCGGTACATAAGCACCCTCGGCCCAACGCCCCTCGGCATTCACCATCAGGTTCTGGCCACTGCGCAGGCCCAGCAATGCGGCAGGTACCACGCTGTCAGCGCTGTTGCCGGCAAACACAATCGGGTAGTCGCGTGCGGCGCGGGCAAACTCCACGCAGGCAAGCGGTACCGAATTGAGGCTGGAGGCGAATCGGAAGTCCCCGTCGTTGGCAACCACCCGATGGTTGCGATGGGCAACCCGATTCAACTGAACCGGACGGTCATAGATCAACAGCTGCTTCATGGCGCTCCCCTGTGATGGAAAAAGTAACCCTCACTAGAAGAAACCGGGAAAAGCGTCCGCATCCAATCACGAATCCCAAAAAAAGTGGGACATCCGTCACTGGCGCCAATTAATTTTTGTAAATTTTTCGTAAAACACAACACGACCAGCCAAGACACCTGCCGTGGACACGCCAGATTCATCGCGTGGAACGCCGCACGGCGGTCCACGGAGCGCGTCAACACCAGACTCGCAGGATCCCGCGCGCGGCAATAAATCGGAATATATCAACAGCTTGGAAAGATCCCTTCGCTGATACGGCAGTGCACATCGCCCGTAAACCTGACGCGGCTGCCTTCAACACCCTCAGCGGCTAACGCGCGCCAAGATTCTGCTCGGCCAACAGCAGCAAGCCGTCCAGTTTGCGCCGATCCGGCGAGCCGGCAACCTGCTGCCGCCCTATCAGCAGCAGCACACGCTGCAGTTCGTCCTTGGCCAGACGCGCGTGTCCCAATTGCAGCAATGACTCGGCCAGGGCCAGACCGGTCTCGGCAACGGCTGCGCTGTCCTTGCCCTGCTTGCTGCCGGCAAACTCCAGCGCAGCCCTGCGCAACGCCAACGCTTGCTCTCCTTCGCCCAAGCGCATCGCAAGATCGGCACGGATTCCCAGCCAGCGCAGCTGCAGCTCCTCGGCAACCGGTGAGTCCATTTGTTCCAGCATTTGCCGCGCCTGGGCCAACTGTCCGCTGCGCACATGCCAATCGATCCGGTTCAAATGGGCCTGCACGCGACCAGGTGCATCGGCCGGCAAACTCTGGCTCAGCCCCTTGTCGGCGTGCATCAGCAGCCCGCCCGCCTCGCCCATCCGGCCATCACGCATCAGCAGGCGCCCCAACTCGCTCTCTGCACGCAGGCTGGTAGGCGAGTCCTCACCCAGTTTCTGCTTGCGGATCATCCACGCCTGTCGATACAGCGCCTCGCCCGCCGCCAGTTCGCCGCGCAGCACTTTCAACGAACCGTAATTGAACAGACCCATCGAATACTCGACCGAGTCCTGTCCATCCAGACGTGCGCTCAAGGCATTCCGTTTCTGGTAATGCTGCTCAGCCGCCGCGTAGTCACCGGAATCCCGGTACAGGTCGGCCAATCCGTCGTACTGCACGCGGACAAAGCTGTTCTCTGCGCCGTACAACTCCAGCGCGTATTGCATCCCTGATTGCAGCAGCGGCAGCGCCTGTTCGTACTTGCCCTGTTCGCGCAGTATCTGCGCCAGCCGTGTTTCCGCCGCCAACGCCAGGCTGGTCCGGCGGCCATGCAGATTGTCCAGCAGCCGCCGGAACTCGTGTTCCGCCGATGACTGCCGTCCCCAGCGCAGGTACATCAGGCCTTTGTTGTACAGCAGCTCGCTGGTCTCGGCACCGACGTCCACGCCCTCCACATCCTGATACAGCGCCGTTGCACTGTTGAAGGCCGCTTCGGCCAGATCAAAATGCTGCTGGTTCAACAGCGCCAACCCCTTTGCGCTGTACAGACGTGCCTGCACCACCGCCGGGGCCTTGCTTCCAATCAGATCCAGACCTTGCACCGCCAACTGCAGGCCGCGCCCACCATCGCCATCGAGGGTCTTCTGCACGGACAGATCCGCCAGCACATTCGCCGCATCCAGCGGACGCGCCACACGCGGATCCATGAAGCCAGCGTAGGCCTGCTGCAACAGCGTGTCGGCCTGATGCGAAGCACCAGCATTCTGATAGGCAACCCCCAGCACGGCGCGCATCCGCGCCAGCTGCGCCGGCGCATCCGCCAGATCCCGCGCAACCTGCAGTACGGCCTTGTCCAGCAGTTGCCGCGAACTCAACTCCTCGGCGCCGCGCTCGGTGCGAAGGAACGGATCAGCGGTTTCGAACATGCCAACCATGAAGTTGCTGATCTGCTGCGCCACAACCGCCTCTTCCTGCGCCTGCCGCCGGGTCTCCCACAAACCAAATACGAACACCGCCAGCAACGCGGTTGCACCCGCACCTATCGCCGTACCTTGCCAGTTCCGGCGCAGCGCTTTCCCGAGGTGGTACAGGCGGCCGCCGTTGCGCGCCAGTACCGGCTGCATCTCCAGATAACGGCGCAGATCGGCCATCAAGGCCTCGACCGAGCGGTAGCGCAGGGAGATGTCGCTGGCGCATGCACGTGCGACGATGGCATCCAGATCGCCACGCAGGCGGCGCCGCCAAGGCAGATCAGCCGGTGTATTGGCGCTGGGCGCAATCAATGCCTCACCCGTGTTCTGCGCCTCCCGCATCGACGGTTGTGTCGACAGCAGCTCCAGCAACATCACGCCAAGACTGTAGACATCGCTGGCAGCACCGACGGAATGCCCGGCAATCAACTCCGGGCTTGCATAGCCCGGCGTGCAGTAACCCGAATCGCGTTTGTCGCGCGCCTCATTGAGCAGGCGCGCCAAGCCGAAATCCAGCAACACAGGCTGGCCATTGGCCTGCACGAGC
Organism: Stenotrophomonas sp. STEN063; assembly: GCF_056854515.1. NCBI lineage: Bacteria > Pseudomonadati > Pseudomonadota > Gammaproteobacteria > Lysobacterales > Lysobacteraceae > Stenotrophomonas > Stenotrophomonas sp. STEN063. The sequence continues at coordinate 7,474 of NZ_JBXFWF010000052.1, read as the reverse complement.
ACGTTGGGCGGCTTGAGATCGCAATGCAGCACCAGCTGTTCATGTGCCGACTGCACAATGCTGCAGATCTCCAGGAACAGCGCAAGCCGTTGCTGCAGGCCCAATGCCTGCTCGGCGCACCAAACATCCAGCGGCACGCCGTCGACGTATTCCATCACCAGATACGGATGGCCATCCGGCGTGGTGCCACCATCGTAAAGGCGCGCGACATTGGACAGCTGCAGACCAGCCAGCACCTGCCGCTCCGCGCCCAGCAGTTCCACCTCGGTGGCGCCCGGCATGCCATGCAACAGCTTGATGGCAACCGTGCGCTGGTAGAGACCATCGGCACGCTCAGCCTTGAACACAGTACCCATGCCGCCATGTGCGATGCGTTCGGTCAGCCGCCATGGCCCGAGCCGCTCACCCACGCCAAGTTCCGGCGCCAAGGCACGCGCCAGCGCGGTATCCAGACGATTGCTGACCCGGCTCAGGCCCACGGTCTGTGAGCGCAGCAGCTGCAACACTTCCTCGCGCACCGCAGGGTCATCACTGCCTGTGTCGAGTGCCTGCTGCCATTGCTCGCGCGGCAGCTCGCAGATGGCATCGAACAGCTCACGAACCTGCCGCCAACGCTCCGTCGCCATCACCGCACCGCCGCCGTCGCTGCTCAGCGCAGCTGCCGGTTCAACCAGGCCCGCGCGAAGCGCAGGTCGCGGTCAACCGTTGGAGCGGATACATCCAGCACCAGCGCGATCTCATCACGACTCATGCCACCAAAGTAGGTCAGTTCAATCGTGCTCGCTGCACGCGGCTCAAGTTCGGCCAGTTGATTCAAGGCCTGGTGCAGGGCCAGCACGTCATGGCCGACAGCTGCATCGTCCGGCACCTGATCAGCGTAGGACAGAGTCAACTGCTCGGCATTGCCACCGCGCTTGTCTGCCGCGCGTGCGCGCATGTGGTCGACCAGTACCGAGCGCATCTTCAACGCAGCAATGGCGACGAAGTGAGCGCGGTCCTTGTAGTCCGCGTCGCTGCCGAGCAGGCGCATCAGCGATTCGTTGACCAGCGCGGCTGGCTGCAGGGTACCGCTGGTCTGCTGCGACAAGCGGTTGCGCGCAATCACCATCAAATCCGAGTACAAGGCTTCGAACAGATGCTCGCGCGCATCCATGTCGCCTTGTTGCCATCGGTGCAGTAATTGCGTGATCTGCTTGCTCAACCCTGTCCCCAGTGCCTGGACGCCCACCGGGGCAACCAATGGTGCATGCCGCATATTAGAACCAGACCCGACGACTTCCAACCACGGCGGCTGGCACTGTGCGTTCACACTGCAGTGCCGAGTGATCTTCAAGCCCCCTCGGTTCCACCAACGGCGAACACGGTCACAAGCCACACCAGCAGCCGGCTGCCATCGCCCGCATTGGTTCCATGATTGGTTCCGGTGAGCGCGAACCGCAGGCCTGGTGGCGCAATCCTGCCTGACGTTGACAAAGGCTTGCTGGAGAAGGAATCTGCGCAACTTCGCGCCTATCAAGCGCTCAATCGGCAGGTTCTATGCAGCAGGGTGTGATGCAGGGCATGTGGGGACGAGGCGTATTGATCTGCGCACTGTTGGCGGCAGCAACCCAGGCAGAAGCCGGACAGGCACAGCCTTTTGTTCCTGGCGCACACAAGGGGCCTCGACATGGAACACAGAACGAAGTCGCAGTGCTCGCCACTGCACATCTGGCGGGTTTGCCGAAAGCCTTCGATCCGTCGGCGCTTGCCCCGTTGCTCGACCGCCTGGCGGCGTGGCAGCCACAGGCAATCGCCGTCGAGACAGTCTCGGGACAGCAATGCGACATGTTGCGCCGCTACCCTGCCCGCTACGCATTGACGGTGAGCGACTACTGCCCTGACGTGTCAGCGGCGGCAAAGGCGACCGGATTGGATGTAGCAGCAGCGACTGCGGCCGCCGAGGGAATGCTGGTGAACTGGCCGGCGCAACCAAGCGCTGCCCAGCGTCGCGAACTGGCAGCCACCTTCCTCGCTGCCGGAGAGCACGATTCCGCCCTTGTCCAATGGCTGCACCTGCCAGCGCCAGAGCGGCGCGCGGAGGGCGTTTTGAACCAGGAGCTGGTGGAGGCGCTGGAAGCACTACGCAGCAGTCGCAATGAAAACACGCTGATCGCTGCACAGCTGGCGGTACGGCTGGGCCATCAACGGCTCTGGCCGATGGACGATCACAGTGCCGACCGCTACGGCCCGGACCCCAAGGCCTACGTGAAAGCCATCCGCAAGGCGTGGGACAACCCTGCCAGCAAGCAGCGTGCAGCCCTGTACAGCAGCCTGGAATCCCAACTCGACACACCCGAAAAAGCGCTGGCGATGTATCGGCGCGACAACGGCCCGGACGTCGCCCCGGTGGCCTTCGAAAGCGATTACGGTGCCGCGCTGGAAGAACCCTCCCCGGAGGGTTACGGGCGCATGTATGTCACATCGTGGGAGACCCGCAACCTGCGCATGGCCGCCAACATCCGCGACCTGATGGGGCCGACCCCGGGCATGCGTACCCTGGTTCTGGTCGGTGCCTCGCACAAGGCGTATCTGGATGCGTACCTTGAGCAGATGCACGATGTGCGCATCGTCGATGTCCAGCAGGCCCTGCTGAAATAACGCACAAAGGCCGTGGCGAAAGCCGCGGCCGTGCCGACCTGACCGGAGCCCGGGCAAGCGCAGCGCTCCCGCGGCTTCTCATCGACAACCGTCAAGATCACAGGATTGCCATCTCCCGGGTGCGCCGCGCCTGGCCGGGCTACGCTCGAGCTGCCAGTACAGGCAATTTGCGGAACGGCCGTCTTCCTGCGGGAAAACAAAAAAGGCTCCGGATCGCTCCGAAGCCTTGGTAATGCTGGTGGGCCGTGAAGGATTCGAACCTTCGACCAAAAGATTAAAAGATTGCTAATTTTACTTTATTTTTCAGCATCTTATAGACAATAATTTTCCCAATCCCCGGTGCGGGACTCCCAGAAATATCGGGCCAGCAACTCGAGTTTTTCCCAAGACCATATGCCGCGACGCGAAGACGAGGAGCCTATGCGGCCCCTCACTTCGCACTGATTACTTATTACTCATCCACCAAGGCGTGAAGCCTCGTGAGAAACCAAAGAAGAAGTTCATCGTTCCGTCTTTCGATGGGTCCACCAAGGGGCTGTTCTTCAGGCGATCCGGCAAGACACTGTAGTCGACGCTCCCGATGAGGGACCATTTTTCTCCAATTGGCCGATAGTAGGACAGACCGACTCTTGGGATAGCAACTGCACCAGGCTTGTAGTCAACAACGCCACGCGCCACCTCCTTGTCCAGCGTGCCAAAGTAGTAGTTTGCTGTGTCTTTGGATAGCCATTTAGCGCCGACAGTCGGCGTCAAGATCCCACGCGCCAATGGGATCGGGTAGCCATACTGGAAGGAGGCTTCCATGCCACCGCTGTTATCGGACACATCGTTGACCACCTTTGTCTCAAGCTGGCCCAAACTGCCTCGCCAGACTGCGCGAACGCCTGCGTTGACTCCGATCTCTCGGTCCTCCAGAAGACTCCTATCGACGCCGTTTCTTGCGAGTTCGCTGCGGCCCAAGTCCTTGACGTCAAAGCCGTCCATCTTGGGCTCGACAATAGCTGACAGTGCAAGGCCGCCACGTTCCAAGAACTCCCAACCCGCTGTGACGCCACGGAAGTAAAAGTGCTTTCCTTCGTAAGAAATCAAAGGATAAGGCATCACTTTCGTGCCCTCGCCAGCATATGGGCTATCTGACACCGCGGCCGCCAGTCCCAACCCCCAGCTATCTGACGCTTGCGATTTTTTTTCGCTGGACTCCGCGTATGTGTTGAACGACAAACCTAGAACCAAGGGCGTCAGCAACAGTCTTTTCATTTCGATCTCTTTCTCGATGGAGGGTGGGCACAAAGGGCGAATACCGGTGGCGACTCGTTCAGCGGCCTTCGGACTGTCATGAGCAACAAATGACCCGTCGGTCATTTGCATAATGACCGAAAGGTCATTAAAGTTTCATTGTCGAAACCAGTTCAATTCACAATCCATTCATTTGATCGAGACACTCAGGAGGCGCGATGTGGCCGCGAAAGACGAAAAGGAAGTGACAAGTACCCCATCGGGTCGCAAACGTTCCAGGCTCTCCACTGAAGTTAGGCAGGAGCAAATCCTTACTGCAGCTATCAGCGAGTTCATTGCGCGTGGTTACGAGGCGGCTAGTATCTCGAGCATTGCCTCCCAAGCAGGCATGTCCAAAGGCAACGTCTACGTACACTTTCCTAGCAAAGAAGCTCTCTTCGAAGCGCTACTTGTTCGCCTCCTCGGGCGCGCGGGAACGGACTGGGAAGATCTTTTTAAGAACGTGTCCACTGCCGAAGAGTTCGTCGACGCTTTCATAACCCATGCCTATGAAGGCATCACTGCGATGTCAGTTGCCGTAATGAAGCTCATGATCAGCGAGATCCATAGAGCCCCAGCCCTACAGGACCGATGGAACGCAAGCCTACTCAAAGACAGTCAGGCACGTCAGAAGGTATTGAACCGTTTAGTCGAAAGAGGGGTGCTGAGAAAAGGCCCACTCAGCCGCTGCTTCCACCTAGCTGGTGCACCGATTGTCTTCATCTCAGTCATGCAAATGGTAATGCCGCTTGAGGGTCCTCTGGTCGATCCGGAAGTGATGCGCATAGAGCACAGAGCCTTGCTACTTGAATCCTTGACCCCAGCACCGCACTGACGCTGCGTTCGGTGCTCTGCGCGCCCATCTAACGACGGGCAAAGAACGAAGAGTGGGTCCACCACCTGCAATCGTTTTCGGTCCGCGTGGCCAGCCGGCGAACAAGATTGGCCGCGGCGTTCGGTGGCGACAGTCCGCAGTCCAGGCATAGGTCCGCGACGAGTGGAGGCACGCGGCCTAGGAAATCGCATGTAGGCACCATGTAGGCACCAAACGAAAAAGGCACCGATAGTCGGTGCCTTTTCTGCGCTGTAACTCTCTGTTTTTATGGTGGGCCGTGAAGGATTCGAACCTTCGACCAAAAGATTAAAAGTCTTCTGCTCTACCGACTGAGCTAACGGCCCAAACAAAGACCCGGCCGTAGCCGGGGCGCGTATTCTAACGCAATAAACGCAAAAACAACATCATGCGTAATGGGTTGGATCCGCCATGCCCGCGGCAGTGAAGCCATCGGCGCGCAGCTGGCAGGCGTCGCAGTGGCCGCAGGCCTTGCCGTCCATGTCGGCCTGGTAACAGGACACAGTCAGGCCGAAGTCCACGCCCAGGCGCTGCCCTTCCAGCGCGATCTGCGCCTTGCTCAGGTACTGCAATGGCGCATGCACTCGGATGCCCGCGCCTTCCACGCCCGCCTTGGTGGCCAGGTTGGCCAGCGCCTGGAAGGCGGCGATGAACTCAGGACGGCAGTCCGGGTAGCCGGAGTAATCGACCGCGTTGACACCACAGAAAATGTCGTTGGCACCCAGCACTTCGGCCCAGCCCAGCGCCAGTGACAGCATGATGGTGTTGCGGGCGGGCACATAGGTGACGGGAATAGTGTCACCGGCACCGGCCTCGGGCACGTTGATGTCGTCGGTCAGCGCCGAGCCGCCGATGCTGCGCAGGTCGACCGCGACCACTTTATGCCCGGCCACGCCCAAGGCGGCGGCTACGCGTGCGGCGGCTTCCAGTTCGGAGGTGTGGCGCTGGCCGTAGCGCACGCTCATGGCATGCACTTCGAAACCCTGTTCCTGGGCGATGGCGACGACGGCGGCTGAGTCCATGCCGCCGGAAAGAAGCACGACTGCTTTCTTTTTCATGGTGATGATCCGGTTGGGAGAGGAAAGCCAGCACGCTGTCCCGCGCCGGGGTAAACGATTGGAGGGGGCGACGCCGGCTCAGTAACCCGGTGCGTCGTCCCACAGCAATTTGTGCAGCTGCATCTGGAAGCGCACCGGCAGACGATCGGCGACGATCCAGTCGGCCAGCTCGCGCGGGCTGACCTGCGACTTGCTCGGTGAGAACAACACCATGCAGCGCTCCGGCAAACGGTGCTCGCTGAGCATGGACTTGGCCCACTCGTAGTCACCACGGCTGCAGATGACGAACTTGAGCTGGTCACGGGCGGTCAGCAGCGGAATGTTCTCCAGCCGGTTGCGTGCCATTTCCGCCGAATCCGGCGTCTTCAGGTCGACCACGCGTGATACGCGCGGGTCCACATCGGCGATGTCCAGCGCGCCGGAGGTCTCCAGCGACACATCCAGGCCGGCTTCGCAGAGCTTGTGCAGCAGGATCAGGCAGCGCTTCTGCGCCAACGGCTCACCGCCGGTCACGCAGACGTGGCGCACGCCCTGTTTCAACACTTCGGCGACGATATCGTCGATGTCCCACCAGTCGCCACCATGGAACGCGTAGGCGGTATCACAGTACTGGCAACGCAGCGGGCAGCCTGTCAGGCGCACGAACACGGTCGGCCAGCCGGCAGTATCGGCTTCGCCTTGCAGGGACAGGAAAATTTCAGTGATCTTCAGTCGCGGCAACGGCGACTGCACGATCTCGCTGGGAACAGCGGCGCTCGGAGAGTTCATATTCGTTGGCCGCACCATCGGTGCGGCACCACATCAACGCAGCTGCTGGCCGAGCCGGATCGACTGCAGTCGGTCCTGGGCAGTACGGGCCGCATCACTGCCGGGAAAACGGGAAACAACCTGTTCCAGGGTTTGTTGCGCCTGGGCATTGTTGCCTTCACCGAACTGCGACAGGCCAAGCTTCAGCAAACCGCCGGCAGCCTTGTCATGGGTCGGATAACGGGCAACCAGATCGCTGAACTGTGCCTCAGCCATCTTGAAATTACGGGTCGCATAGAAGCTCTCACCCAGCCAATACAAGGCATTGGGGGTGTAGGCAGCATTCGGGTACAACTCAAGGAAGCTCTGGAACAACTGCGCCGAGTCGGCATAGTTGCCGGCCTTCAACGCATCGAACGCGACATTGTAGGCAGCACGCTCATCACCGGCCGAGGCCAGCGTACCGGCATCGCCACGTACCGTCGGCGGACGTTCGGCAGCAGCCGCTGTCGGCTTTGCGGCCGCAGCGGCAGGCGTCACCGCGCCAGTGGCAGGAGCTGCCGGAGCACCAGCACCGCCTTCAAGGCGATTGAGGCGACCGTCCAGGTCCAGGTACTGATCGCGATTGCGCTGCTTCAGCTGTTCGTTCTCGTGCTGAAGCTGCTCGATCGTGCCCTGCAACGCCTGCATTTCAGTACGCAGCTGCTGCAGCTGATTGAGCATGTCGGTATTGGCCTGGCTGTTGTTGACCTGCGTTTCCAGCACGCCAACACGGTCAGCCAGACTTGCCCGCTGTGCATACGCGGGCGCCGGGAAGCCCCACCCAGCGCACCCCCCCCACCCAACAGTTAAAGTCGTTCACGTACCGCATATGTCCGTTTGCGGGTGTATACGGCAAAGCTCA
>NZ_JBXFWF010000051.1:0-37132 GCF_056854515.1 Stenotrophomonas sp. STEN063 | reverse complement strand
CCACAACCCGGCGTGGTCTCCGACACGCCAACCCCCCCCCCCCCGTCCCCCACCCATCCGGGGGCCCTGGGGGGGTGTCCTCCCCACCCACCCGCCCCACCCCGGTTTACACGTACGCCACCAGCTGCACAAGCGACCGACACCTACTTTATGGTCGGCAATGCGACGTCACGTCCATAGACAGCAGCCACGATGGCTTCCAGGAAAACATTGGTCGGGATGCGCTCGCCATTGGTCGAGTACGCGATCGCCACGTCATCCTTCGGGTTGTAGATGACCCGTGAATGAGAGCCGAGCACGTCTCCGCCGTGGCCAAGAAATCGTTCCTCCCCGTACGTGAACTCCGCAAGGCCCATGCCCCAGCCCTTGCCCACGTCCGGCTGCATCTGCTCCACGGTGTCCCTGCGCAGGATCCTGTACTGAAACAGGTTGGTAATCAGTGTGTTCAGATCCTGCGTGGTACTTGCGATATCACCAACGCCGATCACATTGGAGTAGTCGACATCCTTGATCTCTCCCCACTCGTCCTTGAACGCATAGGACTTGAAGACGTTGCTGGGATGAGACTCAAATGACGCGAAGTTTTCGAGGCCCAGCGGCTCTGCAATCTCCTGAGCAACGATCTCGTGATACCCACGTCCATGTACTTTCTCAAGGATCATCCTCAGCAGGAAGTACGCGGAGTTGGAGTACGCGACACGTTCACCTGGCTCGAACGTCGCACCCTGCCTCTTGATCTCCTCCAGGATCTCGCTCTGGCCAAGTGGGTCAAGCACCCAAAGCGAGCCATCTTTTATCGCAAAGTTTCCCAGCCCGCTTGAATGCTCCAGCAGGTTCCTGATGGTGATCTTCTGCGCAGACGGCATATCGGGATAGAAGTCGTACAACCTGTCATCCAGACTCAGACGCCCGTTTTCTATCAGCTTGAACGCCAGGATCGCCGTGACCATCTTGGTCACGGAAGCGATCTGGTATCTACTGTTCTCATCGTGAGCAACACCAGGCAGATTCTGCTGCCCGAAGCGCCTGGCATAGACCTCGCGGCTGCCCTTGAAGATGGACAGGCTGCCAATACCGCCGTTGTTGTCCTCGACATGGTTGATGAAGTCATCGAGCTTTTCTGCATGCACTTCCGCATGCACTGCTTGTGACGATCGCGGTTGCGCCTGCGCCACTAGCGGAAGCGCCAAAGCCGGAACAAGCATCAACAAGGCAGCCAGTCTCTTCATTTCGCTCGCGTCTGTTCAATCATTCAAGGGCGGTGGCGGCACGGCACTGCGATCAGTGCCCGCTGCGTGCCGGTGATGGTGAGGTGTTGCCCGGCTTCGCGTTGTGCTGGTAGCAGTCCCACGGAGCCGGCAGTTCAACGCCCGTCTGCAATGTCCATGATCGCGTCGGCAACCGCTGCCGGGTTCTCGCGGTGGATGTTGTGGCCGGTGACGAAGTAGCGCTGGAAGCCGCGGTCGAAGGTGCTGAACAATGCGGCGTGCTGCGCCTTCCACAGCGCTTTGCCGGCAGCTGTTTCCTCGAAAACGAAGGGTTCGGCGGCGACCTGCGTGGCGGTGAGCAGCGCGACCGGAAGGTCCGGCATGGCGCTGGGCGTGCGTGCGCCAGACGCATCCAGTTGGGTGATCAATGCCCGGTAGTCGGCGGCCATGGGCGGCGGTAGCATGCCCAGCAGGGCGGCATCATCGGCCAGTACGCGTGCTGCATCGGCCTGCTTGAACGCATGTCGCTGGCCCAGCGTGGCCGGGTCGACGAGGACCAGCGCCTGCAGTTGTTGCGGATGGCGGCGTGCGAACTCGGTGGCCAGCAGTCCACCATACGAATGGCCGACCAGCACGACCTTCTGTCCACCGGCGAGGTCACTGATCACGGCGCCGAGGTCAACGAGGTGGGCGTCGATGTCCTTGGGCTTGCCATCGCTGCCCGACTTGCCAAGCCCCGCGCGGGAATAGCTGATGCTGCGGTAGTCGGGGCCGAGCGCAGCGATCACGTCCTTCCAGGTGTCCTTGCCCTGGCCGAAGCCCGACTCGAAGACCACCGTGACCGACCCGGCTCCCGACTGCTCGGCGCTCAGCTTGTAGGCGCCGCGATCCACCATCACTTCGCTGGCCTGGGCCAAGCTGGCGGCAGCCAGCAACGTTGCCAGCAGCCATACCTTCATTTTTCCTGTGCTCATCGGTTCCCCTGGATGCTGATGTTGTTGGCCCTGCCGCGCTCATGGAGCAGGGGTGCGCGCCTGCACCGGTCCATGCCGTCTCTGGCGAGTGGTGTGTTGATACTATAGTTAGGTATAACACCTATCATCCCTGCCAGAAGTCATGCCGGTCCGCACAGGCAGGGGCGGCCTCGCTGGGCGGGGGGTTGGGCGACGCAGGAAGGGGCGTCCCGCGTGCTGGTTCACGTATCCGGATCCATCGGCAGCACATGGACGAAGCGCCCGGTTTTCACCGGGCGCTTCATCATGCAACTCAGGCGAGCAGCAACGCGGCGCTCAGCTTGCCGGCGTCTTGCGTTTCCCGCTCCATGACTTGCTGACGATCATCCAGTTGCCGTCGATCTTCGCCAACGCCAGGTAGTCCGAGCCGTCCCATGTCGGATAGTCGAGCGTGAGCTTGACCACGGCCGCGCTGTCGGTCACATCCAGGATCCGGTATTGGCGATGACGTTGCGCCTCATCCGGCGCTGGCTTGCCGGGAAACCCTTTGGCCCATTCTTCCGTGGTCTCCATCACGACGGCACCGCGATTGGACGAATAGCCGATAACCACGCCGTCCTTCCGCAGTACGCCGCTGAGCAGCTTGGCGTCGCCTGCTTCGAAGCCGCGCAGCAGGGTCTGCATGGCGCGATCAACTTCGGCATGTTCGTTGCTTTGTGCCATCAGCGAGGTGGGGAGCAGAAGCAGTGCTGCGGCGAGAACGGTGGATCGGATTGATGTGTTCATGGGTTTCCTGGGGAGTGTGGGTTGCAGATGTGCGTGGAGTTGGACGGGGTTCTGGCCGCTCAATCCCTCCTGGCCTGGCTGGTTTGCGGGTTGGGAAGCTTGCGCAGCGCATCGACCACGGCTGCAGCCAACGGCGCGGCGGAGGCATAGTTCTGGCCCGTCATCACGCGGCCGTCGACTTCGATGTAAGGCGCGTAGCCGTCCACGGCATGGAACAGTCCACCACGGGCTTGCACGGTCTGCCGGATCAGGAAGGGGAATTCCTTGAAGTAGGCGGCGTCGCGATCCTCGTGTTCTTCCGGGTAGCCGGTGATGCGCTTGCCGGCGAGCAGGCTTTGGCCGCCGGTGAGTTTGAGGTTCACGATTCCGGCCGTGCCATGGCACACGGCCGAGACCACCCCGCCATTGCGTTCGTAGACATGCATGGCGATGTCCTGCAGGACGGGGTTCTCGGCAACCCCGTACATTGCGTTGCTGCCACCGACGTAATAGACGGCGCGGTACAGGCCGGGGTCGATCTGCGCCGGTGTGGCGGTGTTGCGCAGGCCGCGCATGACGCGCTCGTCCTGCAGGCGCGATTCCACTTCCTTGCCCACGTAGGGGTCGAGGATGGGCACGTCGCCGCCGTCGGGGGTGACGAAGTCCACTGCATAGCCGGCTGCCTGGAACGTATCCCAGGCATGGATCACCTCGCCGAAGCTGATGCTGGCCGGGATGCTGGAGCTGCCGTGCACCTTGCTGCTGGCAAGGATGAACAGGATGCGTTGTTGCCCGGCCCGGTTGGTGTCGCCGAGGCCGCTGCTGGCGACAAGGTGATTGCTGCCGGCCTGTTGCGTCGACGGGTCAGTCGAGGACCGCCCCAGGGCGGGCCCGGCACTCGCGGCGGCGTCGGAAATGCCGCTCTGCCATGCGTATAGCAGCAGGATCAGCAGCGGTTTGAGGAGTCGATGTAAGGGCATGGCGCCGGCTCGTTGGGGTGAGTCTGCAGCCTATATCTCTCCTTTTAAATCAATGTCTTGCTACGCGATTCCGGAGTGCTGGAATCAATTTCAGGAGTTTCCGGCAGCGGCGCGGAACGCCCCCGGAGGTAGGCCCTCCAGCTTTTTGAAGGCGGCGTGGAAGGTGGACATCGATTGGAAGCCAGCCTCCTCGGCGACCCGCTCAAGTGGTTTTGGCGGCAGTTGCAGCAGCAGTGATTTCGCTTCGATGACACGCAGTTGTGCCAGGTATTGCTTGAAGGACGTCTGCTTGTTGTCGTTCAACAGCTGCGACAACCGGGTCTGCGGAATGCCGAGCCGGCGAGCGAGGCGAGGCAGGGTCAGCCCCGGATCGAGGTAGAGGCGCTCGCGTGCCATCAGGTCGGCCAGCGCCTGCAGCTGGGGTGCGGCTTCGTCGTCGGAAATCCGCCGGTCCTGGTAGGGCTCGATCGGCGCCTGGCCGGAACGCAGGCGCAGGTAGACCAGCACGCTCGCGGCCAGGAGGAAGGTGAAGGACAGCGCGCCGACGATGTAAGAGGTGTGGCCCGCGGTGAAATAGGCGGCCCAGATCAGCCACACGCCGAGCAGCGTTCCCAGCAGCAACGCGCCGGAAGGTGTGCCCTTGAGCTGGGCGCGGTGCCGGTACAGCAGTCCACTGGCCAACAGCAGGTAGCCCAGCCAGACATATTGGATGGCCGGGGTGATGGTATGCAGCCACAGCTCGGCATGGCCGGTGTAGGGCAGGAAGACGTTTACCCCGATGGCAATGGCCAGCAATGCGGTGAGGTGCCTGCGGTCTGCCAGCCGTGGACCGGGAGTACCGGCCAGGCTCGAACGCAGTAGAAAGAACAGGCACGGCCCGATCATGAAGCAGGCGGTCAAACCCAGTTGCAGGAACACCCGGGGAATGTCCGGCCAGAAGTAATAGGCGACCGATTTACCGGTACGCATCCCTACGACCAGGGTCAGCAGCGCCAGCCAGCGCTGGCTGGGCTCGCCCTTGGCCCGCCACCACAGGAACGATGCGAGGACGGTGCCAATGAAGGCGCCGAGCATCGCAAAGAAGAACAGGAAGTGTTGGCTCAGCATTGGCGAAGTATTGAGAAAACCAATCCTTCGTCAAGTTGCGGAGGTCATGCGCGAGGCAAGGCAACGCCAGCAGCAGCGTGGGCCGGTCTTGCGTCGCAGGCCGCAAGCAGCAGCCTGCGCGGTTGCTCATTCAATCGCCGTCATCGGCTTCTGGATGTCCGCGGCGATCAATGCTGATGGCGCACAGCTGCAGCGCAACGGCTGCGAGCAGCGAGGTCGCCCAGAGCGTTCCGCTGAGGCCAAGCTGGTCCAGCACTTGCCCGCCTCCCCAGGCGCCAAGTGCGATGCCGGTATTGAAGACCCCCACATACAGCGCGCTGTTTACCTCAACGGCGCGTGGCGCTGCCTGCATCATCCAGGTCATCAGCCCGACCGATACCCCGCCGTAGGCCAGGCCCCAGAGCAACAGCAGCGCACCTCCCATGATCGGGGTGTCGCCGATGCGGAGGAACAGGACAGCCGTGGCCAGCAGGCCTGCGGCAATGGCCATTACCGTGGCGGACACGTTGCGAGGCGCGAGGACGCCCACCAGGAAATTGCCGCCGATGCCGGCGATGCCATAGGCAAGCAGCAGCGCACCGATCCATGTGGCGCTCACACCAGATACCAATTCAAGCAGTGGCCGGACAAAGGTAAAAGCCGCGAAGTGGCCGGCGACCAGCAACAGCGTCAGTACCAACCCACGCTGCACCCGTCGATTGCGCAGCTGCTGGGCGAAGTGGCACAGCTGCACCGATGCCGAGACGGGGAGCGAGGGAATCACGGCAAGCTGAAGCAACAGCACCGCCGTGCTCAGCAGCGCCATAGCGACGAATGCCTTGCGCCAACCGAACATCTCCCCAACCCACGCGCTCAACGGAACCCCGAGCACGGAGGCGGCGGCGACGCCGCCGAAGATGATCGAGGTGGCCAATCCAATACGTTGTGCGCAGACCAATCGCATTGCCAGGCCACCGGCGATTGCCCAGATCCCGCCCATGCACAGGCCTACCAGCAATCGCGCAGCCAGCATCCACGGCATGGTCGGTGCCAACGCCGAGGCGGCGTTGGCCGCGGCAAGCAGGGCCAGCAGCGCGCAGAGGATGTAGCGGCGGTTGATGCCGCCTGCGGCAATCACTACCAACGGCGCGAACAGTGCTGCCAGCAGGGCCGGCACGGAGATCAGCAATCCGGCATTGCCGGTGGACGTACCAAGGTCATTGGCGATGGGTGTAAGCAGGCCGACCGGCAGCATCTCGGTGGTCACCACCGAAAAGGTTGCCAGGGCGACGGCCACAACGGCCAACCAAGGATGGGCCGCGGCGGTTGCCGTCGGGGATTGGGTTTGCATGGTCTGTTCCGGAAGGTGAGGTGTTGGCGACATCAACAAACGCAGGTGGACTGCTGCTGGCATGGCCTTAGGCGTCGGCTAACCCAGATCGACAGCAGCAGTACCGCCGCACCAGCACCTACGCTGATGGCGAAGCCTGCCTGGGCACCGGCCAGATCCACGAGTTGCCCGGTTGCTGCGGCGCCGAGCGCTACGCCGATATTCAATCCGGCCAACAACCAGGTCATGCCCTCGGTGAGTTGCTGGTCCGGCACGGCGCGCTCGACCAGCGACATCACCACGATCATCGTCGGCGCGAAAAACATGCCGGCCAGCAGCACGCTTGCCGCAAGCGCTGGCAGGCTGGCCACCAGCAGCAAGGGCAGGGTGGTCAGTGCCGTCGCTGCGCCACCCCATAGCAGCAGGCGATGCAACGGTGCATCGAATTTCAGCGCACCAAAAGCCAATCCCGCCGCGCAGGAACCCAGGGCATAGGCCGACAAGACGATGCTGGCGGCCAAGGGCTGGCCGAGCAGTTCGGCGAAGGCCACGCTGGTGATGTCGATGGTTCCAACGATCATGCCCATTGCGACCATCAGCAGCGCCAGCAGTCGAACCTCCGCTATCGCCATCACCGACCGATTGGGCTGGCCTGCGGCATGCGCGACCAGCTGCGGTTGTGTCGCCCGCTGCATTGCAAGTGCAGCGGTGCCCACGGCCAGCAGCAGCGCGGCCAGCAGCACGCCGGCCTGCGGGAACAGGCCAACGCAAAGGCCAACCGACAGCGGTGGCCCGGCGATGAAACTCATTTCGTCGAACACCGTTTCCAGCGAGTAGGCCGTCTGCAGTTGTGGCTGCCCACGGTAGAGAACCGTCCAACGGGCCCGGACCATCGCTGACATGCTGGGCATGCACCCGGCCAGCGCGGCGCAGGGAAACAGCAGCCAGTCCGGCGCCTGCCAGTAGCTGGCAAGGAGGAGCAGCAGCATGCCGACAACGCTGGCGGCCGAAGCCAACGGCAAAACCGTTGCCTGGCCGTAGCGGTCCACCCAACGCGAGATCTGCGGTGAGGCCAGCGCATAGACCAGCACAAAGGTGGCCGATACCGCGCCGGCCAGTGCGTAACTGCCGCGCAGCTGCGCCAGCAAGGTGATGATGCCGATGCCGGTCATGGGCAATGGCAGCCGGGCCAACAGGCCGGCCAGAGCGAAGCCGGAAGTACCGGGTGCAGCGAAGAGGGCGCGATAAGCGTTGGCCATTGGGGTCTCCGGAGCGCGGCGGCTTGCCAAGGCGTCGGCAGGTCGCAACAATACATACGAGGTGTATGTAAAAGGCTACATACATACGCCATGAATGTAAATAAACATACGAAGCGTATGAAAGGAGATTGCCGTGGTCCGCCGCACACGCGTTGAAATGGAGGCAACCCGCGCCTTGCTATTGGTCACTGCCCGCCGCGTTTTCGCCGAAAGCGGCTATGCGGATGCATCGATGGATGAGCTGACTGCACAGGCTGGGCTAACCCGAGGCGCGCTGTATCACCACTTCGGGGACAAGAAGGGCCTGCTGGCAGCGGTGGTCGAGCAGATCGATGCAGAAACCGATGCGCGGCTGCAGGCCATCAGCACCGCCGCAAGCGATCCCTGGCTGGGCTTCCAGCAGCGCTGCCGGGCCTATCTGGACATGGCGCTTGAACCGGAGATCCAGCGCATCGTCCTGCGCGATGCGCGCTCTGTGCTTGGCGGGGCATCGCTGGATTCACAGCGGCACTGCGTGGACTCGATGCAGCGGCTGATCGAGGATCTGGTTCGCCAGGGCGTGATTGCCGAGGTGGATGCGCAGGCCTTGGCATCGCTGATCTACGGCAGCCTGGCCGAGGCTGCGTTCTGGATAGCGGAAGGGGCTGATGCCGATGTCCGCCTGCGCAAATGCGCGGTTGCACTGGAACTGATGCTGCGCGGATTGACGCAGCGCTAGCGGAATGCCGGCAGTGGCAACACGGGCCGGGCGGGGGGACCTGCACAGGCGTTGGCCCGCAATGCCGACGTGACGCTGGATGAAGCTGGTTCGGTGAGCCGGCCAATGTTCCCGGCTGATCCGGCCCGGTGATTTGCGCCGGCGAGGCTGCTTGACCATAATGCGAACTATTCTCATTTGTGGGGAGGCCTCGTCACAGAGGCGTTCCGTGTGCCGGGCAGGGGTCCGTGGCTGCAATCGAGTTCACCGCACATCGACAGATTGAAACCCTGTATGCCGATCACCACGGCTGGCTGAGCGGCTGGCTTCGGCGTCGGCTGGGCAACAGCGCCGATGCCGCCGATCTCGCGCAGGATGCTTTCGTGCGCCTGCTGACGCGGCCGGTGCCGCTGGCCAGCGCGCCGCAGGCCCGCCAATACCTGCGCACCATGGCCAACGGCATGTGCATCGACCTGTGGCGGCGACGCGAGGTCGAGCAGGCGTGGCTGGACGCGTTGGCGGCGAATCCCGAGGCAGTGGAACCATCCGCCGAGGAGCGCGCCATCGTCATTGAAACCCTGTGCAGGGTCAGCGCGATGCTGGAAAAGTTGCCGGAAAAGGTCGCTTCGGCCTTCCTGCTGTCGCAACTTCATGGCCTGCGTTACCGCGAGATAGCCGAACGCCTGCAGGTGTCCGAGCGCATGGTGAAGAAGTACATGGCGCGGGCGATGCTGCATTGCGTGCTGCTTGAAGCCGGCAACGGTTGCTGAGGCATGCCATCGCCTTCCGCTGCTGCCGATCATGCCGCGCTGGAACAGGCCGCCTTGTGGTACGCCACGCTGCTTGACGCCGAAGACGACGCCGACCAGCAGGCGCGGTGGCGGCAATGGTTGCAGGAACCCCGCCACGCCCGCGCCTGGGCGCAGGTGGAAGCCGTCAGCCGTCAGTTCGCGCCTCTGCGCGGCGAGCATCAGCGTGGGGCAGTCGATGCTGGTTTGAAGGCGGCGCGTCGGGTGAGCAGCAGCCGCCGTCGAGTGTTGTCTGGGCTGGCATCGCTGGCCACGCTGGGCGTCATCGGCTGGCAGTATCCGCGCATCCGCCACGAATGGTCGGCGCGCACCGCCGACTACCGCACCGCTACCGGGGAAATCCGCGACACCGGCCTGGCCGATGGCAGCCATGTCTGGCTTGCCCCCGGCAGTGCGCTGGACGTGGACTACAGCCCAGAGCTGCGTCGCTTGCGGCTGCACGAAGGCGAGATCCATGTGCAGACCGCTGCCGACACACAGCGTGGCTTCGTGGTCGAAACCGCCGCGGCCCGACTGCGTGCGCTGGGCACGCGCTTCAACGTGCGCTTGCAACAGCGGGCGCTGCAGTTGGCCGTGTTTGAAGGCGCGGTGGAAGTGAGGGCGGCGGGTTTGGTCAGCGTGGTCAAGGCCGGGCAACAGCTGCGCGTCGATGCAGCCGGTTTCGGCCCGACACAGCTGGCCGACCCGGGCACCGATGCATGGATACGCGGCATCCTGATGGCCGACCAGATGCCGCTTGCCGAACTGGTTGCCGAACTGTCGCGCTACCGCCCCGGCCATCTGGGCGTCGCACCGGAGATTGCCACTTTGCCGGTGGCCGGCGTATTCCCACTGCGTGACCCGGACGCCGCCCTGGCAATGCTCGAACGCAGCCTGCCGGTGCGCGTAAGCCGCAGTTTGCCGTGGTGGACGACGCTGGAACCGCGGCACTGATACCGGCTGCGGCGGCGTGCTGATGCCGGACCGAGCCGGGGCCGTTTTTTCAGAAAGTGGTTCCCCTTTTTTCGCCCTTGTCCGATCAACAGGGAAAGCATCGCTATTTCCTGTCCCCACGTTCGAGAGAAACCCATGCATCGCCTTCATCACTCCCTGGCGCCGATCCGCCGACAGCTGACGCTGGCGGTCTGCCTTGGCCTTGCCGTCGCCACCCTCGCTCCGCAGCAGGCAAGCGCGCAGCAGGCGTCGACCAAGCTGCAGCAGGCCAGGTCGTACACCATCCCGGCCGGACCACTGACCAGCACGCTGAACCGCTTCGCGGGCGAGGCGGGCATCTTCCTGTCTGCTGCCGGCGAGCTGACTGCCGGCAAGCGCAGCCCTGGCTTGAATGGCAGCTACAGCGTGCCGCAGGCCTTGGATGCGCTGCTGGAAGGCAGCGAACTGGACTGGCGTATCGACGGCGACCGCGTCACCCTGCAGCGGCGTGCAGCCGCGTCTGCTGGCAGCACCGCCGCACCGGCAGCCACCGCTTCGCCGCAGACATCGACGCTGGCGGCACTGCAGGTCAACGGCACCTATCTGGCCCGCAACAGCACCGCCACCGGCTTGAACCTGGACCTGCGCGAAACCCCGCAGTCTGTCAGCGTGATCACTTCGGCGATGATGGAAGACCGCAGGATCGAGAACCTGGCCGATATCGTCGAGCACACCACCGGCCTGTCGATCAGCCGCTACGAAAGCAACCGCGGCAGCATGTTCTCGCGTGGTTCCAAGATCGAGAGCTACCTGATCGATGGCGTACCCACCACCATCGACGAGCAGTGGAGTGCCGGCGAAATCCTCAGCAATACCGCCATCTACGACCGCGCCGAAGTGCTGCGTGGCTCGGACGGCCTGATGGTCGGTACTGGCAGCCCCTCGGCGGTCATCAACCTGATCCGCAAGAAGGCCGACAGCCGCGAATTCACCGGCAGTGCCGCCATTGAATACGGCCGCTGGGACAAGCGTGGCGTGACTGTCGACCTTGGCGGGGCGCTGTCGCCCAGTGGCTCCACCCGCATGCGCGTGGCCGCCGACTACGACGAAGGCGACAGCCACATCGATCGCCTGCGCAACCGCAACCATGTGGTGTACGCCACGCTCGAACAGGATATCGGCGACAACACCCTGATCGCGGCGGGCATCAGCCAGCAGGACAACCATACCGACAGCCCGAGCTGGGGCGGCGCCCCGGCCTGGGCGCTGGGCGCCGACGACAAGGTCGAGCGCATCCGTGGCCTGCACCGCGGCCTCAACACCTCGCCGGACTGGTCGTACTGGGACAGCAGCTACCGCAACTGGTTCATCGACGCCGAGCACCGCTTCAACGCCGACTGGAAGGCCAGCGTGCGGGTCAGCCGTGGCCAGCGTGAGTCCGAGTCCCGGCTGGCGCTGTTCTATCCGTACCCGATCGACCCGAGCAACGGCAAATCGGTGATGGCGATGGAGCTGATGCCGGGCTTCGTCTACAAGTTCCCGGTGCCGGGTTATGCCGGTGTCTACTGGGTGGACAGCGACAAGGATGCCGCCAGTGCGCGCGTCGATGGCGGCTTCGATCTGTTCGGTCGTCATCACGAAGTGCTGGTGGGCTACGACCACTGGAAGGAGCGGGTAGTGGCCGACGGTGCGCCGGGTACCGTCACCATCGCCACCACGCCGAATGTCTACGACTACAACGGCAGCGCGCCGTTGCCGAGCTTCATCGCCCGCCAGAACTACAACAAGCGCGAGGTCACCCAGAACGCGGTGTACGCGGTGGGCCGCTTCTCGCTGGCCGATCCGCTGAAGCTGATCCTCGGCGCGCGCATGGTCGACTACGAAGTGGTCGACCTGAAGACGCCGGCCAACAGCTATTCGCTGGACAACGAAGTGGTGCCCTACGCCGGCCTGGTGTACGACATCAATCGCCAGATTTCCGCGTATGCGAGCTACACCAGCGTCTTCCAGCCGCAGAACTACCGTGATGCCGGCAATCGCCTGCTGTCGCCGATCGAAGGCAATACCTACGAAGTCGGTTTGAAGAGTGCTTTCCTGGACGGTCGCCTCAGCGCCACGCTGGCGCTATACCGCATGCAGCAGGAAAACGTCGCCACGTATGCCGGGCAGGTGCCGGAAGATCCGTCCAACCCGGGCGGTCCGATGCGTTCCAGCTACACCGGCATCGATGGCACGGTCAGCAAGGGCTTTGAAGCCGAAGTGGTGGGCGAGATCCTGGAGGGCTGGCAGCTCAGCGCCGGCTACAGCCGCTTCAAGGCCGAACAGGCCAATGGCAGCGACGTGAACACGGTGATCCCGCGCAAGCAGTTCAACCTGTTCACCAGCTACCAGTTGCAGGGCGCATTGCAGGGGCTGACCGTGGGCGGTGGCGTGCGCTGGCAGAGCCGCACGTTCGCCTGGCAACCGGCAGCGCAGGCGCTGGGCATTCCGGCATTGGAACAGTCTTCCTATGCCGTGGTGGACTTGATGGCGCGCTATCAGTTCACCCCGCAGTGGTCGGCACAGCTCAACATCGGCAATGCATTGAACAAGTCCTACTTCGCACCGACCGATGACGGCATGCAGTTGTTCTGGCAGGCGCCGCGCAACGCCACCATCAACGTCCGCTATACGTTCTGACCGTGCGCCGCCATCCGGCAGAGGTGCCGGATGGCGGCGTGTGCAGTGACCTCCTGCAGCAACGAGCCCTACATACGTGACTGGCACTTCCCGCACCTACCGTCTGAACCTGTGGCTGCACCGTTGGTGCAGCCTGCTGGCAACGCTTCCCTTCCTCGTGCTGTGCCTGACCGGTACGGTGCTGATCTTCCACGAGGAGATCGACGCGGCGATGGGGGTGATGCCTGCCGCGCCGGGATTGTCCGCTTCGCAGCGGCCCTTGGCCGAATCGGTGGATGCGGTTCTGGCTGCCAGCCCGGACGAGAAGGTCATCTACCTAGGCCTTGATGCGGATCACCATCCGGGTTTGCTGCTGCTCAACACGGTCCCGCACGGTGACAGCGGTTTCGAGCGGGCGAAGCTGCAGTTCACCGATCTGGCAACCGCTGAACGCATGGATGCCAGCGCAGGGGATGGAACAACCTTGACCGGCTTCCTGCTGGAGCTGCATGCACAGTGGTTCCTCGGACCGTTCGGCGAACTGCTCGGCGCCTTCTTCGCGTTGCTGGTGCTGGTGTCGTTGCTGTCCGGGTTGGTGGTGTATTGGCCGCATGCCAAGAAGGTGGCGTTCGGCCTGCTGCGGCGGGGCAAGGGGCCGAGGCTGCGTCAACTGGACCTGCACAACACCATCGGTGCGATCGTGCTGGGCTGGGCATTCGCCGTCAGCCTGACCGGCTTCCTGCTTGGCTTCGGTACCCTGGCGACCGGGCTGTGGTCGCAACAGCAGCTTGCACGTGTGCAGAGCATGCATACGGGCGCGCCCGTCGATCCCCGCCATCCGCCCATCGATGCCGACCAGGCGCTTGCATCGGCGTTGACCGCAGCACCAACAGGCTGGCAGGTCAGCTCGATACTGTGGCCGGCCACGGACTTTTCCACGCCGCGCCATTACACCGTATTGGTGGCCGGCAGCGGCCTGGACGAGCGGCTGGTGCGGGTAGTGCTGGTGGATGCTGCCAATGGCGAGGTAGCGGGGACCGCCGAACTGCCGTGGTACCTCAAGGCCATCACCTTGTCCGAGCCACTGCATTTCGGTGACTACGGTGGCATGCCGCTGAAGATACTGTGGACCGCCTGCACCTGGTTGACCTTGTTCATCACCCTCAACGGTGCATGGCTGTGGTGGGACCGTAGGCGCAAGCGGAAGGTAAAGGCACGCGGCGATTTGAAGGAGGTGGCGCCATGACCGGCAAGCGCACGATCATCGTGACCACGGTGCTGGCGATCCTGAGCATGGTTGGCCTGATCGGCATGCTGGTGGTTGAAGGAGGCTGGGACCTCTTCTTCTTCCTGCTGTCGATCCTGCCCTTGCTGGTCGGCGTGTTTGCCTTGTGGCGAAGAAGAACCGTCCGTTGAAGCAGCACCAGACCGGCATCGCACCGGTTGCCGATCAAAGCGAAGTGCGGATGTGTCGCACCGACACCTGCCATGCACGAGCTATCTTGATGCCGTCTCCAAGCTCAGCAATGCCTTGGACTTCTCATCTCCCTGCGCGGCAGCCTGTTCCAGCAGCGCAAGTGCAGCAGTCCGATCGCCTGCGTGGCCACGCTCCATGCGCATGACCGCTGCATTGTAGGCGGCAATCGCGCTACCGATGCCTGCTGCATGTTCAAAGCCTGCCAGTGCTTCGTCTGGGCAGAGCAGGAAGATGTCCTTGCCCGCGGCGGCCAGCATCTGCAGGTTCGCATCGTTTTCGGGGAGGACGTCCTGCGCCTGTGCAAACCAGCCAGCAGCCAGGGACACCAGCAACGCTTCGTCCTTCGGCAGGTAGTAGGAGCCGCCACCCTCGCGCAGCGTGAACGCCTGGCGGGTAGTGCGGCGCGAGCCGTCGCTGCTTAGCCAGAGGAACCCATCCTCACCACTGACGGGAACGCCGCCAAGCGCAGTGGACAGGCGCTGCGCCAGGGAAGGCGTACCAGGCGCGGGCGAAACGGCTGTCCACGAACCGATGAGTTCGACACGCTCCACTTTCCCATTGAGTGACGCCCGGCTTGAGGTTGCAAGTTCCTCAATGGTGAGGATCCGCATATCACCGTCATACACCCGCCACGGACTGGCATGCAGGCCGATGGTGAGGACATCATCGTTGTCGGGTATCGCGCCCATGTACTGATACAGCGCCTTCCCGGCGTAAATGCAGTGCTCCGGGTCCTGCTGCGGTGAACAGGTGGGCACCGTTACCGTACCGGATAGCGGAAGGTGGCTGTTCTCGCAGGCCTGCGCGGCCGGCACAAGCAGGCACAGCAGCAAGGCGGTGACCCTCATGCTGGCGTCCCCAGCGCGAAGTCGACCGCCGCATCAACATGGATCGCGGTTGAATCAAAGCCTGGAAGCGGCAGCTTGTCGGTCTCGAGGATCATGCAGATCTCGGTGCAGCCGAAAATCACCGAGTCGGCTCCCGAGGCCTTGGCCGCTTCCACCAGGGAGATCAGGGCTGCCCGCGATGCATCGAGCACCTTGCCAGCGCAGAGTTCGTCGAAAATGATGTTGTGCGTCAGCGTGCGGCCCGCATCGTCAGGAACCATGACGGATATCCCATGGGTCTGCATGCGAGCCTGGTAGAAGCCATGTTCCATCGTATAGCGGGTGGCGAGCAGCAGCGGCTTGCGGCAGCCGGCATCGAGCAGCCTGCGTGCAGTCTCATCGACGATATGCAGGAAGGGAATGCCGATGGCCTGTTGAACGGCCGGGGCGACCAGATGCATGGTCACCGCGCCGATCATGATGCAGTCGGCGCCGGCCGACTCCAGGCGTCGGGCGATGGCTGCCAGATGGTCGCCGGCCTCCTCCCAGCGGCCTGCCTTCTGCAGGTCTACGATCTTCTGGAAATCGACCGAATACAGCAGGATCTGCGCTGAGTGCAGTGATCCCAAGCGGGTGCGGACCGCTTCGTTGATCAAGCGGTAATAGACCGACGATCCTTCAAAACTCATCCCGCCCAGCAAGCCGATCGTGCGCAGTTCCATTGGGTCACGTTTCCATTCAAGTTCAAAAGGGGGCATGCAGGTGCATTCGCGCGCCGCGGTCATCTGGATAGTAGCGTCTTCACAGCGAATGCATGCCGAGGCTGCCGGCTGGCAGGGCTGGGGGCCGACAGGGAGTGCCTTGAATCATTGCGGGACGCACACTGCATCAGCTACTGGTCTCGGCGCCGCCGATTGCGTTGCCTAGTTTGCGTTGCACGCCGTTTCGAGAGTGCGGGGCTTGGCATCGCATCCAGCGTAGCCAGCGCTGCGGGCGGGATGAGGGTGGACAAGCTTCTCCCATGCGCAGAATAATCCTCGCCTGTACCAGGCTGGGACGAACATGATACGGAAGTCGATCATTGCGGGATCGTTGGCGGTTCTTGCGTCATCTGCAACGTGGAATGGCGGCGCACAGGCGGCGGAGCCGCCGTTGAATGCGACGCAGGCAAGCACGCAAGGCAGTGCCGAGGTGGCACCGCTGGCGCTCCCTGATCTGCAAGGGGTAATGAAGGCGGTCCTGCGCCAGCAGGCGGATGTCGACGCACACCTGGCAACCAGCCGCATGCCGCTGTATGTGTCCATCCTCGATCATGCAGGGAAGGGCATGATCGATCTGTCGCCGGAATCGATCCTGGCGCTCGAACATACCGGTTTCCTGCTCTTGCCTGGCTCAACCTGGCAGCCTCCATCGGACGACACACGCGTCGGGACTGCGATGCGGTTGAGCTTGGATACGCCTGCAAAGCGCCCCGATGGCGACTACGACGTAGCCTTTGGATACTGGTGTGGCAAGGCATGCTCATCGCAGTACGATGCCGTGTTGCGCCACGATGCCTCAGGTTGGCATGTGCTTTCCTCGGCGATGCGCTCGGTACCCTGAGGTGGCTGGGGCACATTGAGACTTCCGCATTGGGCAGCACGGACATACCCACATGACCCGCATGGCCAAGGCTGCTGCATTCGCTGCGGCGCCAGGGCCAGCTCAGGAGTTGACCGATCATGAAAATCCGCAGCCTGTGGCTTGTCGGCCTGCTTCTCTTGCCCTTGCCATCTGTCGCGCAGAGTGGATGGGTGGACATGAAGGGAAAGCCGGTTCCCGAGACGGCCTCGGCAAAGTCCCGTGAGGGCTTCAGCGCCACCTTGGTGATTACCCCGGACCAGGACTGGCGGCAGAAGTGGGACACACCACCCGAGACCATTCCACGCTTTTCCGAAGCGGATGAGGTTGGCGCCGATGGCGAGCTCTTCATCCTCACGTTCCTGGCAAATCCGAAAGTCGACTCCGCGTCCGGAATGACCGACGTTGCATGCGATTTCGTCATTCTTCGCCCGGATGGGTCTTATTCGACCAGGGAACGCGATCTGCCGTGCTTCGCAGTGAAGCTGCAGGGTGACCCCAGGAACGTCTACCTGTCGACCGCAGCGTTGAAGTACGTGGCCGAACCCACGGACCAGCGTGGCGAGTGGGCCGTTTCGGTGACGGTGAAGGATCGGCTTCGTGGCGTTGAAATACCGCTGAATGCGTCTTTTGTCGTGCGCTGATCACTGGTGTTTCATTTGCGGCTGATGCTGCGTGGAACCCGGGCCAGCCCGGACACTACGAACGGCTGCCGTTGTTTGCATGCCCGACCTTATCGGGATCGCGCCTTTGCAAGGACGCAAGCCACCCTGCAGTGTGCATCGTACAAGGTGTATAGCTGGCCTGAATCCGGGCATCGGCTAGGGTCACACAGATGGAGGTACCAGTCGTGCTGAAGTACGGACCACCGGAAAGAGTCCATGTGGAGAACGAGTGGTACGACGGGCCGCGGGCAGGCGTAGCGGACGTCGACGGTATTCCCCATCGTTTCAAGTCCATTTTCGACGAGGCAGAGGGCAGGTACCTCGAGACGTTCCTGGTGTGGCCAATAGACGAGAAGCTGGTAGCGCTCGAGGTTGAGCAGTGGCGCATTTTTGTGGAATGGAATGTGCTCTACGAGGCAGCTGAGGTTGGTGTGGACTCACATCCAGGGCATGGCGGTCGTAGCAGGAGATGGGACGAGATTGAGGCACTGCTGGCGTCAAATCGATCAGAAGTTCCCGCGTTGGCTAGACGGGCCATTGCACAGCTCAGCTACATCGACGGAACAGCACGATATGAACTGGCCGGGCCGGCGTACCTGTTGGCTTGGTGCCTGCTTTGAGGCTTGCCAGCTGTTGGCGATACCCTGGCCAAGCGGCCGAGCAGGGCCCGACAAGTGCTTCCAGTCGAACCCATGATCACTGATCGGTTTGGTTCAGGTGTTCCACATCAGCTACTGGCCGGATCTTTCATGCCGCATCGCCGTTGCGGCGTCCAAGAAGCAGGCGTGCTTCCCAGAAACTGACGATCAGCACGACCGCCGTGGTCAGCCAGCCCATCAGCAGCATGTCTGCAACCAGGCCAACCGGGACCAGCGCCAGCAACAGCAGTGCGCCAACCAGGTGGGACATCGGTATGGCGCCATAGACGATTCGCTTGTAGGCGGCACTGCCGAGCAGATAGATCGCGGGACCGGCCAGCAGGATTGCGATCTGTGCGGTGGCCGGATGGGCATGCGGATGTGCCAGCACCAGATCGTTGCCGACCGCCGAGGCGATGACACCTGCGATGAGAACGGCGTGGACGTAGTGGAAGTATGCGCCGATGCGGCCGGGGTCCTCCGAGTGCGAAATCGCGTTGGTCGCATCCTTGCTCGATGTGCCGAAGTACAGCCACCACATGGCCAAGGTGCCGAGGAAGGTGGCCAGCAATGCGAGCACGACCGGGGCATCCCATTCGGCGGCACCGGCAAGCGTGGCGCCGCTGGCAAGCAGGGTTTCGCCGAGCGCCACGATCACGAACAACTGGCAGCGCTCGGCCAGGTGGCCACCTTCGATGGTCCAATCCCGCGTGTGCGAGCGGCCCATGCCAGGCAGGGCAAAGCCGAACATCGGCGATACGTATTCGCATAGCACGGCGAGCAGCCATAGCAGTGCGCGTGCCTCGTGCTGCACCATTGCCCCGGACAACCAGAACACTGCCGAGATCAGCAGCCAGCCCAGCATGCGCCGGTAATTGGGCGCCAGCGGATGGCCGGCCGGCAACTGCAGTGCAATGAAGGCGGTTCGACCCACCTGCATTGCCACATAGGCAGCGGCGAATACCAGGCCTCTGTCGGCGAACGCCATGGGAATGCTCGCAGCCATCACCAGCCCAAGCAGCATGGTCACGAACATCAAGCCGCGGATGCGCGGCGTCTCCGGGTCGAACCAGTTGGTGACCCAGCAGGTGTACTGCCAGCCCAGCCACACCGCGAACCACAGGATCAGCGTTTCGACCACGCCGGCAACGGTGAGGTTGTGCAGCAGCTCATGGCTGAGTTGCGTCACCGCGAACACATAGACCAGGTCGAAGAACAGCTCTTCGTAGGTCACGCGCGCGTGGTGCCCGTCGCGACGACGCAGCAGCGGATGGCTGGGGAATTGTGCGCCAGGCACGTCGGTCGTCGCAGGCTTCATGACAGTGAAAGCCGCCATGCCACGACGCAGGCGATGATCGCGGGTACGGCGAAGACCAGCACCAGGATGGGCAACTCCTCGCGGAAGCTGTACCCGGCATGGGCAACGCCCACCCACATGTTGATCGCTGCAACCACCAGCCAGACCGGAATGAATGCCTTGGCTGCCAATGCCATGCCGGCGGTGGTGGCGGCCCACAGCCAGCCAAACAGGAGGAACAGGCCAAGAAGAACCAGGCCACCAACGATTACCAGAACGACATGCATGCTCACTTCTCCCTGTAACCGGGTTCAGGCGTGGCCGGGCTTGGCTCCGACTGGCGGTGCGTCTGCGCTGATGAGAATACGCTCAGACTTCCTGCGACGTCCTTGCCGCCGTACGGTGGAAACACATCCAGTTCGAGGTCGGGATTCCCGATCAGCATGGCCTTGGTGTTGCTCAATGCATCGAACCCGGCCTTGCCGTAGTACTTGCCCATGCCGCTGTAGCCGACCCCGCCGAAAGGCAGGCTGTCGATCCAGCAGTGCAGGTTGGTCTGGTTCACACAACCGCCCCCGAACGCGAGGCTGCCAAGTACATGGTCGATGTGAGCCTGGTTCTTGCTGAAGATATAGGCGGCCAGTGGCTTGGGTTTGCGCTTGATGGTGGCGATGACCTGTTTCAGGTCGGTGTAGGGCAGGACCGGCAGGACCGGGCCGAAGACTTCCTGCTGCAGTGCCGGGTCGTCCCAGCTCGACGGGTACAGGATTGTCGGCTCCACATAGCGCTCCGGAATGTCGAACCGCCCGCCGTGTACCACCTTGTCGGGCAGGATGTAGGACGCCACCCGCTGCGCTTCGTGCTCGCTGATCATGCGGGCGAAATCGGGGCTTTGTCGCGGATCGTCGCCGTACATCCTGACGGTGGCTGCCTTCAGCTTCTCGATGAACGCATCGGCCACGCTTTCGTGCACCTGGACATACCCCGGCGCGATGCACCATTGGCCGGATATCGCGTTGTGTCCCCAGGCGATCCGGTCGGCGGCAATGTCGAGATTGGCGGTCTCGTCGACGATGGTCGGGTTCTGTCCGCCCAGTTCCAGGATCACCGGCGTCAGGTTCTCGGCCGCCGCGCGCATCACGACCTTGCCGACGGTCGAGCTGCCAGTGAAGAAGATGAAGTCGAAGGGAAGTTCGAGCAGGGCCGCGATTTCCTCGCGCCCGCCGGTGACGATGGCGACGTTTTCTGCTTCAAAGTAGTCCGGTATCAGTCGCTGGAACAGCGCGGCGGTGGCTGGCGTGGTGTTGGCGGGCTTCAACACGACGGGGTTGCCGGCGGCCAAGGCGGCAATGGCCGGATCGAGCAGCAGCAGGATGGGGGCGTTGAATGGGCCGATTACCAGGGTTGGCCCGTAGGGCTCCTTCAGGATCAGGCCGCTGTTTCCGGTCGCTTCCAACCCCTCAGGGATCGCGACCCTGCGTGGCGCCATCAGTTCCGAGAGGTTTTCCCGATAGTAGTTGATGTTGCCAAGCGGAACGGTGATCTCGAACAGCTGCTCGAACGAGGGCTTGCGAAAGTCCTCGTAGAGCGCGGCGCAGAAAGCATCCTGGTGGTCGCGCAGCATGCGCTCCATGCGCTCAAGCTGGTCGATGCGCCAGCCGCGCGGCTTGGTCGCGTCGGTAAGGAAATGCTGTTGCTGTGTATCCAGGATTGATTGGAATCTATTGGCCATGAGCGTGTCACTGGTGATCGTGTCCGTACTGGGCCCGTTCCGGCCAGCCATCCGGCATTACGTCGGTCGCGGAGCAGAAGCGGTGCTGCAGCGTCCCGTGCTTCCGTCTCCGCAACCGCCTTCTTCGCTGAAGGCTTACCGCGTCGTGTAGCCGCCGTTGGCGAAGATCGTCTGCCCGGTGATCCACCAACCGTCCGTCACCAGGAACCTGACGATGGGGGCGATGTCCTCGATATCGGTAAGCCCGGTCTTGCTGTACTTGCTCAGTGCAGCCGCGGACTTGTGATAGGCCACTGCATCGGGCTTCTCCTGGCCGTAGAAGAAGGGGGTATCCATCGGCCCTGGCCCAATGGCATTGACCGAGATTCCTCTGTCGCCGAACTCTTTGGAGGCCGCGCGCGTGTAATGTTCAACCGCTGCCTTGCTGCCGGGATAGATCGCATAGAACGGCGTGTAGGCGGCCAGCAGCGAACTGACGATGGTGACGATGTTGCCGCCATCAGCCAGTACCCGGCCTGCCTGCTGGATGAAGAAGAACGCGGCTTTGGCGTTGGCGTCAAAGCTCTTGTCGTAGTCTGCCTCGGTGATCTCGGCGATAGGTTTCTTGATCACCACGCCAGCGGTGTTGACCGCGATGTCGACCTGGCCAAAATGCGCCTTGGCCTGGTCGAACAGCTGCACATTGTTGGCGACGACCGCCAGGTCACCCTGGAACAGGATGGCGTCCGCCCCCTTGGCTTTCAGTTCGCTGGCCGTTCTCTCCGCATCCGTTCTCGAGGAGTCGCTGTTGTAGTGGATGGCGATCCCGCGGGCCCCTGCATCGACAAACTGGTGGGCGACCAGGGCACCGAGGTTCTTGCCGCCGCCTGCGATAACCGCGACTTTGTTTTTCAGGGAATGGTCAGTCATGTGGATGGTCCTCTGATCTGGGAACTGGCTTCGACCTTGGTCGGGGGATTTCACGCGCGGGCTTTCCCTGAAAGACGGGAGATGCGCGTGGACTCGTCAACGGTTGTTGCACCGTCGATGAATACCTTTGGCGTTGCTCAATGCCGCACGCATCCGTAGAAGTTGCGCACGGCTTTCCTTGGAGACATCCAGACGGCTGGTGCCGGCTTGGGTCTCGGCGGCACTCAGCCAGGGGCCGGCAGCCGCTCCCAATGCAGCGGTAGCTGCTTCCCTGATGCATCGTTCCCTGAGTGCGGTCAGCACCGGCTGCAGCTCACGCATGGTTCTCACGCGCAATGGCGGGCATGGCCGTTGCGCAGGATCGGCGAGCAGGGCCTGTTGCAGATGAGTGGCCACATCCTCAAGCAATGCGGACGTTGCAGGGTCCAGCTGCCTGGCTTCGGCAAGGTGTCGGCTGATCCTGTCGATGAGGAGATTCGCTTCGCTGTCCAGACGCGGATTCTTGGGCATGGCCGACCGGGAGTTCGTTCCTGCAGGTTGGGGTGCCTGGGCGCGGAAGTCGGCAGGCTGTGATGGGAGATCGCAGGTTCGGCTGCCTGTTTCCGGATGATGGAGCGTCCAGTTCTGCCGGCGCACCTGACACGGATCGCCGGAATCCTGGCGTTGCTTGGCCGTGGTCAGGATGCTCATCATTTATCACCGGTTTCATGAGAAAGCATGCGTGTCACCTGCGCTATGGCTGGATATATTCCGCAGCGGGGAAAGGGTCGGCGCAGGAATGGCCAAACGGCTCCCGTTCGAAAGGGAGCAATGCAACTTCAATCGCTTCCAGCACCATCGCGTCGATCCGGTCGCAATGGTCGACGGAGTTGTTCGAGCCATTGATGTAGAGGCTCGCAGCCGATTGCCTGATCTTCTGGAGGATTTCAATTCGACTGCCTGCGTTCAGCGAAATATCGTCCAGGGAATCGATCAGGGTTTTCAATTCATCGATGCTTGCGTGCTTCATCAGGGTGATCCGGAGCGTGAACGTGATGCGGAAATTGGCGAGGAGATGCCGGGCCTGCAGTCCTGGCAACTCGGCAAGAAAATCCAATATCCATGGATGCGGCAGGGCATATGCTTATCTATCCAGTTAGGTCGCTTGGAACGCCTTTCAGTTACCAGCTCCAGCTCGCGGATTGGCCGGAGGTTTGTGTAATGGGGCCGACATTCTCGGAAGAGAAAATCAACGCTGCCCTGAGAGTGGCTGTGCAGGAGCGCACGGCCTCCTCCAGGCCTGTGCCGTTGCCGCGTGGCAAGCTGCGTGGTGAGATGGCTGCACGCTTGTCACTGGATGAATCCTTGAAGGTCATTGTTCTGAACGAGATGATCAAAAAGGATGTCTCGTATCAGTCCCTGTCGCGACGGTTGGACATGCCTGCGGAGTTTGTCAGGCAGCGTTTGGATATCCTGGGCGCGACGGACCTTGAGTTCCTGGAGAAGGTCGCAGGCGTCCTTGGGAAACGTTGGTTCGTGTATATCGCATGAGGCAGTGTCCAGCTGTGGCGTTGCCGCTGTAAAAGCGTCAATGTCTGCGGCAACCCTTGTTCCTCGTATGGGTTACTCCTCCGCGACAGGAAGGAGGTCTTGGACGTAAGCTACAAAAGCGGTTCGTGGAATACACGCATCGTTCTTCACCGGGCCAGGTGAGAAACGATGAGGAATGCCGGAAGGGGACGGACGCCGGTGTCGGTTGCTCCGCGCGTAGGCCAGGTGTCAGGAGATTCCTTATCAAGCAGCTAGCTATTTTCAGGCCGGTGCAGCGCTGGCTTTCAGACATCCCGGTGCAGGATCCGGTCGACCGGCGCAATGCGCCGTTCCTGCAGGTATTGCTGATCTTCCTTGGGGTGTTCATCCCGCTCAACAAGTCGCTGTATCTCTATGCGGTGCTGAGCGGTCGTTGGTCGGCTGACCTCCCGCCACGCAGCGCCATGCTCGCCGACCTGACGACAGACGTATTGATGATGTCGGCAGCGTGGGCCTGTGTCTGGTTGATCCGAACGGGGCGTTTCCGTCGTGGCATGCACCTGTTCCTCGGCGTGGTGTTGTTGTCGATGGCGGTCATCTACACCGCGACCGGCATGCTCGGTCTGCGCTTCGATCCGATGCCGATGATCCTGCTGGCGCTCGCAGGCCTGGTCCTGGGGCGGCGGACCTTGTGGATCACCTACGCGACCTGCGTTGCCATCCTGGCGGCGACACTGCTTGCGGACTACCTGCGGGCAACGCTCGGAGGTGGCGCGGCGTCGGTCGCGGGGGTTGGCAAGGCGGTGTCGTTGGCCGGGATCTGGTTGATCATTGCGATCGCCCTGGATCGGACCGTGGCTGCATTGCGCAACAGCCTGGAAGAATCCAATGCCCGTGGTCGCGAATTGGAGTTGGCCTATAGCCGGCTCCAGGAGGAGGTCGCCGAGCGTGAACGCACGCGTGAGCAGTTGATTCATGCGCAGAAGATGGAAGCAGTCGGGCGTCTTGCCAGCGGCGTGGCACATGACTTCAACAACGTGCTCGGGATAGTCCTCGGTCAGGCCGGGCAGCGGGAGCGACTGGCAGACAAGGGAGCTCCCGCACTCTATGGCGCGCTGGAGGACGTTGAGCTCGCTGCCAAGCGAGGCCTGGCCATCAGCAGGAAGCTGTTGAACTTCAGCAGGCAGGATGTGGCCCGCCCGCAGGTCTTCGATGTGCGCGTTTCGCTCGGCGAGCTGTCGCCGATGCTGAAGCAACTCTTCGGCGGTCGCGTGCAGCTGCAGCTCGACTGCGGTGAGGATGCCTTGCCGGTGCGCATGGATGCTGATCGCTTCGGGCTGGTCATTCTCAATATTGCAGCCAATGCGCGGGATGCGATTCCCGGAACGGGTATTTTCCTGGTCAAAGCCGAGCGGGAAGGAGACGCGTGGGTCTCGCTCACCCTGCAGGATGACGGCCACGGCATGACAGAGGCCATTCGTGCAAGGGCGTTCGATCCGTTCTTCACCACCAAGCCCGTTGGCCTGGGAACCGGCCTGGGCTTGCCGGTTGTGATGGACATGGTCCTTGAGGCGGGTGGAAACGTTGAGCTTGCTGCCCGGCAACCACAGGGCAGCACGGTGAAGATACTGCTTCCGCTGGTCTCTTCGCCCTGATGTCCGGCGGGATCAGGTAGCGAGCAGGTAGCCCTTTCCGCGGACAGACAACAAGGGCAGGGGCGGTGACCCGGGCGCCGAAGTGGCGGCCTTGCGGCGGATCCGGTGCACCAGGGCTTCCAGGCGGTGCGGATCGAAGTCCGAGGCATTGTCTGTCAATGCCTCGATCAAGCGCTCCTTCTCGACCGTCTGGCCACGGTTGGCATTGAGTAGGCCCAGGAGTGCCCGTTCCGGGGTCGTCAGGGCGATGATCCGCCCGGACGGCGGCACAAGGCACCAATCATCGGATGCCAAGGCCCAGCGCGTATTGCCGTTCTGGGCATCGGTGCTGTCCGCGCCCTTTGCTGTGCGCTCAAGGCGGCGTGACAGGCTGTGCAGCGTGGCCGCAATGATGTCGATGTCGACCGGCTTTGACAGGTAGGCATCCGCGCCGTGGCGCATCGCCCGGAGGTGGTTGTCCCGGCTCTCGGTACCCGTCAGCATGACCAGGCCAAGCCCGGGCTGTATCTGGCGGAGGTGCGCCGCAATGCTCAAGCCGTCCTCGCCTGGCAGGGCGATGTCCAGGATCACCACGTCGAACTGTTGGGTCAGCAGGCTGCGGTAGAGCGCGGTGGCGTCATTGAAGCCGTCCACCTTGAAACCATAGTCACGCAGGCCGGGAAGCAGGATGCGTTCAAGCAGCACCGCGTCGTCTTCGGTAATGGCCACCTTCAATGGAAGGGCGGGACTTTTGTCGACTTGTTGGCTCAAGTTGGTGATGCCTGGATTGTCCTGCCAAGACTACTTGAGTGGCGCGGGAATCATCCAGCGGTTCGTGGTGGGGAAGGCGCGGCGACTGACCATGCGCGGCGTTGTGGACATCGCGTGACAGTCAGGTCAGGTTGGTGCGGACGCAGTGACTGGCCCGCCCAGCCTGAATCGGCAGTTTTGAGCAGGCAATGGCCTGTAAAGCCACGGTGGGTGGTGGTGTTCATGTAAGGCGGGGTAGCCCCCAATCGCCGGGGAAACCGCTCCATTGGCATTTTCCATAGCTGCAAAATATACTATCCCCCAGTACAGGATATGGGCGTCGCCATGCCGCATTCCCCCGAAGAGAAGAAGAAGGTCCTGGCCCGGGTCAAACGCATCCGCGGCCAGTGCGATGCGTTGGAGCGTGCCCTGGAAGCCGGCGCCGACTGCAATCCGGTGCTGCAGCAGATCGCGGCCATCCGCGGTGCAGTCAACGGACTGATGTCCGAGGTGATGGAGGCGCACCTGCGCGAGGAGTTCGGCCAGCCGGCGCGCTCCGAGGCGCAGCGTGCTGCACGCGTTGCCGAGATGTCCAGCCTGATCCGTTCCTATCTCAAATAATTCCGGCGTCGCCTTGCGCCGCCTTCATCATTCCCGCAGGAGAAAACCCATGAAATCACGTGCCGCCGTTGCCTTTGGTCCGGGCCAGCCTTTGCAGATCGTCGAGATCGATGTCGCACCGCCGAAGGCGGGCGAAGTACTGGTCAAGATCACCCATACCGGCGTCTGCCATACCGATGCCTTCACCCTGTCCGGTGACGACCCGGAAGGCCTGTTCCCGTGCGTGCTGGGCCACGAAGGCGCCGGCATCGTGGTTGAAGTGGGCGAGGGCGTCACTTCGGTGAAGGCCGGTGATCACGTCATTCCGCTGTACACCGCCGAATGCGGCGAGTGCCTGTTCTGCAAGAGCGGCAAGACCAATCTGTGTACCTCCGTGCGCGCCACCCAGGGCAAGGGCGTGATGCCGGACGGCACCAGCCGCTTCTCGTACAACGGCGAGCCGATCTATCACTACATGGGCTGCTCCACCTTCTCCGAGTACACCGTGGTGGCCGAAGTGTCGCTGGCCAAGGTCAACCCGGAAGCCAACCCGGAGCACGTCTGCCTGCTGGGCTGCGGCGTCACCACTGGCATCGGTGCCGTGCACAACACCGCCAAGGTCGCCGAAGGTGACAGCGTCGCGGTGTTCGGCCTGGGTGGTATCGGCCTGGCGGTGATCCAGGGCGCGCGCCAGGCCAAGGCTGGCCGCATCATCGCCATCGACACCAACCCGTCCAAGTTCGAGTTGGCCAAGCAGTTCGGTGCCACCGATTGCGTCAACCCGAAGGAGCACGACAAGCCGATCCAGCAGGTCATCGTGGAGATGACCGGTTGGGGCGTGGACCACAGCTTCGAGTGCATCGGCAACACCAACGTGATGCGTGCCGCGCTGGAATGCGCCCACCGTGGTTGGGGCCAGAGCGTGATCATCGGCGTGGCCGGTGCAGGGCAGGAGATTTCCACCCGCCCGTTCCAGCTGGTGACCGGCCGCAAGTGGATGGGCACCGCGTTCGGTGGTGTGAAGGGTCGCAGTCAGCTGCCGGGCATGGTCGAAGATGCGATGAAGGGCGACATCGAGCTCGCGCCGTTCGTGACCCATACGATGGAACTGGACAAGATCAACGAAGCCTTCGACCTGATGCACGAGGGCAAGTCGATCCGCTCGGTCATCCATTACTGATCACAATACCTGTGGGAGCGGCGTAAGCCGCGAAGCTGGCGTTCTATCAGTGGCAAACATCACGCAACTCAAGACCAAGGATTCAAAAACCATGCAACGACTCGAACACCGCGCCTGCTTCGGCGGCTGGCAGGACGTTTACCGGCACGAATCCAAGGTGTTGGGTTGCGAGATGACGGTAGGCGTCTACCTGCCGCCGCAGGCCGAGCACGGCCCCTGCCCCGT
Source organism: Stenotrophomonas sp. STEN063 (assembly GCF_056854515.1). Lineage (NCBI taxonomy): Bacteria > Pseudomonadati > Pseudomonadota > Gammaproteobacteria > Lysobacterales > Lysobacteraceae > Stenotrophomonas > Stenotrophomonas sp. STEN063. The sequence continues at coordinate 9,412 of NZ_JBXFWF010000051.1, read as the reverse complement.
GCTGTACTGGCTGAGCGGCCTGACCTGCACCGAGCAGAACTTCATCACCAAGTCCGGCGCACAGCGCTATGCGGCCGAGCACGGCATCATCCTGGTGTCGCCGGATACGAGCCCACGCGGTGATGCAGTGGCCGATGCCGAGGGCTATGACCTGGGCAAGGGCGCCGGTTTCTACCTCAACGCGATCCGTGAACCGTGGTCGCGGCATTACCGCATGTACGACTACATCGTCGATGAGCTGCCGGCCTGGGTTGAAGCTGACCCGGCCGCCAGCGATGTGCGCGCGATCAGCGGGCATTCGATGGGCGGCCACGGTGCCCTGACCATCGCCCTGAAGAACCCCGGGCGCTATCGCAGCGTGTCGGCGTTCTCGCCGATCGTGGCACCCTCGCAGGTGCCATGGGGACAGAAGGCGTTTGCTGCCTATCTGGGTGAAGACCGCGAAGTATGGAAAGCCTATGACGCGACCGAGCTGGTCGCGCATGCGCAGGAGAAGCTACCGTTGCTGATTGATCAGGGCGGCGCCGATGAATTCCTGGAAAACCAGCTGCGCCCGCAGTTGTTGCAGGCCGCCTGCGAGGCTGCCGGGCATCCGCTGCAGCTGCGTATGCAGCCGGGTTATGACCATAGCTACTACTTCATCAGCAGCTTCATCGGCGATCACATCGCGCATCACGCCAAGGCGATGCGCTGAGGAGGTTTTGGTAGAGCCGAGCCATGCTCGGCTGTGGCTCTACCGGTAACGTCCCCGCCGAGCATGGCTCGGCACTACGCTCTGCTCCCTCCCTTTCGCGTAGCGAAGGGGAGGGCTGGGGAGGGGGTGGCTTTTACTGGTAATGCCCCTGCCGAGCATGGCTCGGCACTACGCTGTGCTCCCTCCCTTTCGGGTAGCGAAGGGGAGGGCTGGGGAGGGGTTGGCGTTTGCTGGTAATGCCCCTGCCGAGCATGGTTCGGCACTACGTCGTGCTCCCTCCCTTTCCCGTAGCGAAGGGGAGGGTTGGGGAGGGGGTGGCTTTTGCTGGTAACGCCCCTGTCGAGCATGGCCCGGCACTACGCTGTGCTCCCTCCCTTTCGCGTAGCGAAGGGGAGGGCTGGGGAGGGGTTGGCGTTTGCTGGTAATGCCCCTGCCGAGCATGGCTCGGCACTACGCTGTGCGCCCTCCCTTTCGCGCAGCGAAGGGGAGGGTTGGGGAGGGGTTTGTTTTTCGCTTGTGAAGCCCTTGCCGAGCATGGCTCGGCACTACGGGTTGGGTTTCCGTGCCGGGGTGTGGGTCACGTTGTCGTAGCGGCCGTCGCGTTATCGTGCGGGCATAGCGCCTGTCCGATGGGGAATGCATGCCGGTAGTGCTGATCCTGCTGTTCATCGTCTGCCATGCTCTGGTCCTCGCCATCGGCTCAGGTCCCGCTGGCATTGGTTCCTTCATCTTCCTGGTCGCGGCGCCGTTGCTTGCTGCCTGTTGCTGCGTGTGGCGTGCCAGGCGTGACCGGGCGGCATTGGGTTGGTACGCGATCGCGCTGGCGATGCTGCTGTGGTCTGGCGGCATGGCGCTGAACCTGGTCGATGCGCTGGGAGCGGGCCGGGCCGACGTCACGCCGCGCGCCAGCCTGCTGTTGTATGTGCTTTACGCCGTGCCGCTGGTGTTCATCCTTGCCCGCGCGCGCCGCGAGCGCGCCAGCATCAGCCTGATCGATGCGGCGATGGCGGCATTGTTGGGCGTGTTGTTCTTCGTGCATACCAGCTTTTTTGCCGACCGCATCGATGTTGACGAGCAGGCAATGGGCAACATGCGCTACATGTTCGATGTCCAGAACCTGTGCATTGCCAGCTTCGCAACCGTGCGCTGGCTGGCCGGCGATGTACCGGAGTGGCGCAGCTTCTTTCGTGCGCTGGCGCTGTATGCCCTGGCGTACCTGCTGACAGCCGGTTACATCAACCACTTCACCTCGGAAGATTCCTTCGGCGCGTACAACGATCTATTGATCGACCTGCCCTTCCTGCTGCTGGTGTGGCTGGCCGTGCGTCGCGCATCGGCGCCGGTGCTGGTGCCGAACCCGCGCCTGGCGCGGATGGTGCAGGCGGGTGGGCCGATGATCCTGCCTTTGTTGCTGTTGGTCGTGGGTACCCTGGTCGTGGACCATGCGCGGACCCTGGCTGTGGCCGGCTTCGTGGTCGCCACCATTGGCTTCAGCCTGCGCAGCACGCTGCTGCAGATGGGCCTGTTGGAACGACAGGCAGCGCTGGATCAGCTGGCAAGGCAGGATGGCCTGACCGGCGTGGCCAACCGCCGTCAGTTCGATGCTGTCCTGCAGACCGAGGCCAGCCGCGTACATCGCAGTGGCGCCGGCCTGGGGCTGTTGCTGGTCGATATCGATCACTTCAAGGCCTTCAATGATGCCCACGGGCACCCGGCCGGTGATCGTTGCCTGCAGGCGGTTGCAGCACAGCTGCAGGCGAACGTCCGGCGTGCGGGCGATTGTCTGGCGCGTTATGGCGGCGAAGAGTTCGCGGTGATCGTGCCTGACTGCGCGCGGGAAGATGCGATCACCCTCGCCGAGAAGTTGCGGCTGGCCATTGAATCGCTCGCCTTGCCGGAAGCAGCGGTCAGCATCAGTGTGGGTGTGGCTTTCCTGCAGCCTTCTGCCAAGGCACCGACAGTGCAGCTGCTGGAGGATGCTGATAGCGCCCTCTATGCGGCCAAGCGCGCGGGCAGGAACCGGGTGTCGGTACGCGATGGTGCGGTGGCGTGGTTCTGATGATCGTTCGATGCGGGATCCAGTCTTGCAGGAGCGGGGTAAGCCGCGAAGCTGGGATCCTGAAGGTGGGAGCGACGTATGCGATTGCACGAGGCGCTGTTGTTCTTTCTATCGCGGCTTCGCGGCTCACGCCGCTCCCACAAAAGCGCAGCCCCGCCTTGTGGGAGCGGCGTGAGCCGCGAAGCTGCCTGAGCTGACATTGCGAGCAGTGCTGCAATTGCATGAAGCGCTGTTGTTCTTGCTGTTGTGGTTTCGCGGCTTATGGCCCGAGGCCACCCGGCGCCGCTCCTACAACTGCAAGGTGAAGTCCGTGTAGGCGTAGCGGTTCTCGCGTAGCACGGTGTTGCCTTGTTCAAGCTTCAACGGAGCGCGGAACATCGGCCCTGCGCTTGCACAGGTGTGGAATTCGCCGTTCTCGCCGCAGGCGTCGATGCCTGCTGGCAATTCGTCCAGAAAGGTTTGATCAAATACTCGGCCCGCAAAACCGGCATCCAGCCGCTCGCTGTCCACACAGCACAGCTGTGCATGCAGGCCGTTCGCAATCATCTGCCGAGCCAGCGCGGTGGTGTCGTGGCCAAACAGCGGGAACAGGGTCTGCCAGCCCAGGGGCGCATACTGCTGCTCGCGCCATTGCCGGATGTCTTCCAGCAGCAGGTCACCGAAAGCGATGCTCGCGAGGCGGGGCCAGCACTGTTGGGCTTCGTGCAGCGCTGCTGTCATGCGCTGCAGGTACACGGCGTTGTCGCAGACCTGCGGTATCCAGGCTTCCAGCAGCGGCAGCCCGGCGGCGTCCGCCTGGGCCAGCAATACCTGACGGCGTACGCCCTGCATCGAGGAGCGGTCATAGCCTTCGGTCAGCGTGCTCAGCAGCGCGACAACCTCGACGTCATCGCGTTGCTGGAGTTCGTGCAGTGCCCATGCGGCGTCTTTGCCGCCGCTCCAGGACAGCAGTACCTGCGTTCTCACCACTCAACGCACATCGCGCAGTTCCCAATGGCTGCCGGCCAGCATGCGCAGGCGCTGCTTGAACAGGTCGCCGGGCAGGCTGGTGTTGGCGACCAGGTCGATGCGCAGGTCGGACTGTTTGCCGGTAACCGTGGCGTTTGGATCAACCGCGCCCAAACCGGGGTCCACGTCATCGGGTTCGTCCTGGGTGGCCTTCCAGCGCTCGAACAGCTCCGGTGTGCGCAGTGCAGCCTGCAATTGCTCGGCAAAGGCGTCCGCGCCACTGGCGGTGAATGACAGGCGGGGATCGTTGCCGCGGGCCTTGGCCGGATCGGGCAGCGAGATGGAATAGAGCACGGACATGGGGTACCTCCTTGGTAGAGCGTCAGACTAGCGCGTCAGATGTAGTGATTCTGTCCAGATGATTCGGGTTGATCAGCTGCCGAAGGTATGCGGTTCATCGGCAAAGCCAATGGTCACTGCGCCCTTGCCCACGTTGACCATGCCGGTCAGGCTCATCACCGCTTCCAACAGCGTTACGCCGTGCTTGTCACAGGTGTCGCGCAGCTGTTGGTAGCCGGGCAGGGCGCGCAACTCGTCCAGCGGGCCGCCGTAGCTGACGCAGACCACCGGGGTCATCAGGCCGTGCAGCACGCGTTTGCCGACAAAGTCGAACAAGGCCTGCACCGCGTTGTCGAAGCCCTTGATCTTGGCCACTGGCTCGGTATTGCCGCGGTAGCCGTGCAGCACGGGTTTGATGTCCAGCGCGCTGCCCAGGGCGACGCTGAGCAGGCCGACGCTGCGGTCGCCCTTGTGGCGGGCACGGGCGCGCAGGTAGTAGAGGTCGCGGGTGACCATGTAGCCGTGCACGTTGCTGGCTACCAGCTCCAGCCGTTCGCGCATCTGCGGAACGGTGGCACCGCTGTCGCGCAGGCGCACCGCTTCCACCGCGCTCACCGCCTGTGCGGCAAACAGATTCTGGGTGTCGATGACGCGCAGGCTGAACGGCGAATTGTGGCCGGCCGCCTGGCGGATGGGCTTGTATTCGTTGAGGATGCTGTAGCCGGCCTGCACCGCGTTGTCATGGATGGGGCTGCGGGTGCGGGTGATGGTCATGCAGAACACCTGGTCGAAATCGGTAACCAGGCGGCTCAGGAACAGGTCGCGGATCTGCTCGGCGCTATAGGGGATGGTTTCCGCTTCGGCGCTGCGCTCGCTCAGCGGGCCCTGCAGGAAGGCCAGGGTGGACTCCTCGTCGCGGTGGTCGGGGAGCACCGTGTCGCCGATCCGTACGCTGATCGGGAGCAGCACGATGTTGTTCTGTTGCAGATAGCCCTTGGGCAGGTCGCAGGCCGAGTCGACCACTATTCCTATGCGCATGCTTTGTACCCCCCCAAGGGTCGTAACAGTCCCGAAAGATAGGAACCCTATCTCAAAACCTGGGATGGAGTTGGTGGTTTATGCGGAGACCGTCCCAATCCCGGGTAGGTTTTTTCACCTTTTCCTCATTTCATAGCTTGGGGTAGCCTATTAAGCTACTGCCAAGCAACTGAGGCCCTGTCCCCGGATGCGACGACATCGGTGGGAAGTGTCACCGCCTGCGGGTAGGCGGTGAACCAGGGATCAGTAATGGAAACTGCAAGTTCGGTAGTTGAGTTCTGGCGCGCGGCAGGTCCGCAGCGTTGGTTTGTGCGTGACGAGGCCTTTGATGTGGAGTTCCGGGAGCGCTTCCTGGACCTGCATTACCAGGCAGCCCGGCGTGGTTGTGAGGACTGGCTGGAAAATGCCGAGGGCGCGTTGGCGCTGCAGATCCTGCTGGACCAGTTTCCGCGCAACTGCTTCCGTGGCACAGCGCACTCTTACGCTACCGACGGGTTGGCGCGGCATTACGCTACCCGCACCATCGAGGAAGGTTGGGACCGCGAACTGCCGCTCAAGCTGCGGGCGTTCATCTACCTGCCGTTCGAGCATTCCGAGGATCCGCAGGACCAGGAGCGCGCGGTGGCGATGTTCGAGGTGCTGGGCGATCTGGAATACCTGAAGTACGCCGAAGTGCATCGCGATGTCATCCGCCGCTTTGGCCGCTTCCCGCACCGCAACGCGGTGTTGGGCCGGATCCCGACCGCCGAGGAACTGCATTTTCTCGCTGAAGGTGGCTTTGCTGGTTGAGCACCCGGCAGGGACTGGTGTTGCTGACGGCGTTGTCGGATACACGCCTGTCTGCCAGGTACTGCTCATCGCGGTACGCATGCAGTGCAGCATTGGGGTCGCATGTCATCTGACCACTCAAGTGCTTCGCGGCTGACGCCGCTTCCACAAAAGGGCACAGGCTGCATGCTTCTGGTTTGCATGTGGGAGCGGCATCAGCCGCGAAGCTGACATTGCTGCAGCGCTAGTTGCCTCTGCGATCCGATGTTCTATCAGCTTCGCGGCTGACGCCGCTCCTACAAGGCAGGCAATCAGGTTGCCGTTCCCGCGCTTGTTCAACGCAAAAAAACGCCGGCTGGGGGCCGGCGTTTTTTTGGTTGCTGCAGCGTGTTCCGATCAGTACTTCGGAACGCTGTTGTCCACGTTCTCCGACCAGGCATCGATGCCGCCGGTGATGTTGAACACATTGGTGAAGCCCAGTGCCAGGAACTGCGCGGCAGCCTGCGCGCTGCGGCCACCACGGTGGCACAGGAATGCCAGTGCGGTGTCCTTGGGCAGGGCTTCGAGCTTGGCGCGGTTGTCGCCGTCGAAGGTTTCGAAGCTGCCGTTGATCGCGGCGATGGCGCGTTCGTCAGCCGGACGCACGTCGACCACTGTGATCGCACCGGCACGCAGCTGGTCGTCGGCGCTGCGCACGTCCAGGTCCTGCACCGGCTTGGGCGCGTTCGGGTTGTTGATCGCCAGGCCCTGGCCACGGATGTCGTCGACCCAGTCAATGGTGATGCCGTTGGCACGACGCGCGCTGGAGGAATCGAACTGCACGCGCAGGCCGTTGGACTCGGCTGCAATGGCATTGGCATCGAACGGGGCCAGCTGGAAGTTCGGCTGGAAGCTGGCATCGATGCCCAGCTGCAGGGCGGCGCCCGGGGCGTCGGCCAGTGCGCCCTTGAGCATTTCAACTGCGGCCGGGGTGACGGTGATCGACGGCGGGGTGCGGTCTGGTGCGGCCAGGCCGAGCAGGCTGCTCAGTTCGCCGCTGCTGGCCATCTGCAGGATGATGTCGCTGCCGCCGATCAGCTCGCCGTCCACATAGAGCTGCGGGATGGTCGGCCAGTCGCCGTAGGCCTTGATGCCTTCACGGATTTCCTGGTCGGCCAGCACGTTGACGTGGTTGAACTGCACGCCCAGGTCCTGCAGCGCGCCAACAGCCTTGGCCGAAAAGCCGCACTGCGGCATGGTCGGCTGGCCCTTCATGAACAGGACGACGCGGTCGGCGCCGAGGATGGATTCAATGCGCGAACGCAGGGCGGGGTCCAGGGACATCGTGAACTCGTATAGGTGGTCGTAGACCAGCTGATTCTACGCTGCATGGCATCATGGGGAATGACTGCCCCGGAAACCCTGCATCGCATTCCCGTACACCCCTGGCGTTGGCTGCCCTGGCTGCTTGTCTCGCAATTGCTGGTTGCGCTGCTGTGGTGGCAGCTGGGCTGGACCTTGGGCCTGCCGTTGCTGCTGCTCAGCCATGCGCTGTTCATCGTGCCGGTTTTCCTGCCCAACAGCCGTTTCTATGCGCCGGTTGTCAGCCACGCCCCCGGTCAGGACGTGTGGTTGACCATCGATGACGGCCCGTCCGATGAAACCCTGGCGGTGCTGGAACTGCTCGACCGGCACGACGCCAAGGCCACCTTTTTCATGGTCGGTGAGCGCGCGCAGGCCCGTCCGGAACTTGTACAGGAGGTGCTGCGGCGAGGGCATGACATCGGCAATCACAGCCATTCACACCCGCAGGCGCGCTTCTGGGCACTGGGTCCGGCGCAGATGGCGCGTGAAATCGGCCAATGCCAGCAGGCGTTGACGACGATTGCCGGGTCGCCACCGCGTTGGTATCGCTCGGTGGTAGGCATGACCAACCCGTTCGTGGCGGTGGCGCTCAAGCGCCACGGGCTGGCGCGGATTGGCTGGAGCGCGCGCGGCTACGACGGCGTGAACTGCACGCCGGAGGGCGTGGTCGCGCGGATTGCGCCGGATCTGGAGCCTGGCGCCATCGTCCTGCTGCATGAAGGCGCCGCCCACGGCCACACCCTGACCATCATCGACGCCGTGCTGCAGCAGCTGCAGGCGCGCGGCCTGCGCGCCCGCCTGCCGCAGCCAACAGCGTAGACTCGCTTCCCCGCCATTGCGCGGCGTACTGGAACCACACCATGCCTTTCTCCCAACTCGGCCTGTCTCCCTACGTGCTGCCTGCGCTGCAGCAGGCCTTGCAGCAGGCTGGTTATCTGGCGCCTACGCCGATCCAGCAGCAGGCCGTGCCCTTGCTGTTGAAGGGGCGCGATGTGGTTGCGCTGGCGCCGACCGGCTCAGGCAAGACGGCCGCTTACGTACTGCCGGCGCTGCAGCGCTTCTTCATGGCAACGCCGCGCAAGCCGCGCGTACTGGCCCAGCTGATCCTGGTGCCGACCCGCGAACTGGCGCAGCAGGTAAGTGACGTGTTTGCCACCTTGGGACGCGAGTTGCCGCGTCGTCCACATCTGGTCTGTGCGGTCGGCGGTGTGTCGATCAATCCGCAGATGATGTCGCTGCGCGGTGGTGCCGACATTGTCGTGGCCACCCCAGGACGCTTGTTGGATCTGCTGGCGCATAACGCCCTGTCATTGAAGCAGGTGCAGCTGCTGGTGCTGGACGAAGCCGACCGTCTGCTGGAGCTTGGCTTCGGCGACGAGTTGCGGCAGATCCTGGCCGAGTTGCCGGTAAAACGGCAGACCGCCCTGTTCTCGGCCACGTTTGCCGCCGATATCCAGGCCTTGGCTGCGGCGGGGCTGCATGAACCGCAGCGGCTGGAAATCGGCGAGCAGTCGGCGCCGGAGATCGAGCAGCGCGCCATCCACGTCGATAGCGCCCGGCGCGTCGAGTTGTTGCTGTCCTTGCTGGAAGATCCGCAGTGGCAACAGGTATTGGTCTTTGTCGGCAGCATCCGTGACGGTGACCGTTTGGCGTCGCAGCTGCGCAAAGCCGAGGTCAACGCGCAGGCCCTGCACGGTGAACTGTCGCAGGGGCGACGCTTCCGCATGTTGCAGGATTTCAAGGATGGCGAAGTTCGGGTGCTGGTCGCGACCGACCTGGCGGCGCGCGGCATCGACATCACGCGTTTGCCGGTGGTGGTGAACTACGACCTGCCGCGTGCGCCAGCCGATTACGTGCACCGTATCGGCCGCACCGGACGCGCGGGGGAGAAGGGCTTGGCGCTGAGTTTCGTCGATTCGGTGGCGATGGCGCATTGGCGCCTGATCTGCAAACGCCATGGCCTGCAGAGCAGGACCGAGGTGCTTGAGGGCTTTGAGCCGACCCAGGCAGCGCCGGTGGCAAGCGTGGTTGCCGACGACAACGGTGGTATCAAGGGCCGCCGGCCGAGCAAGAAAGACCGCGCGCGGGCGGCAGCCGCGGCGGAAAAAGCCGGATCCTGACAGGGCCCTTGTCGGGAAAGCATCACCTGTAGTGGGGGGGGCGGGGGGGAGGGCGGCGGGGCCCGGCCGGGCGTGACCGGCCCGGGGGGGGAGGGGGGGGGG
>NZ_JBXFWF010000050.1:0-37697 GCF_056854515.1 Stenotrophomonas sp. STEN063 | reverse complement strand
CTCCCACAAGTGACATTGTCTGCTGCCGAGCATGGCTCGGCACTACAGGTGGGGCTTAGAACAATTCGCCCTGCAGCGATGGCTTCTTCGGCGGCAGCGGTGCAATGAACTTGCTGCAGTCCAGCCACGGCCATTGCTGGCGCGATGCGTTGAAATCCAGACGCTTGCTGGCCAGCTTGAAGCGATTTGCCAGCAGGTCGGCATACACACCCTCGCCACGCATGCGCTTGCCGAACTGGCTGTCGTAATCCTTGCCGCCACGCAACTGGTTGATGGTGCTCATCACGTGCTCCGCGCGCTGTGGATAGTGCGCATCCAGCCAATCGCGGAACAGCAGCGCAACTTCGTAGGGCAGGCGCAGCAACACGTAACCGGCGCTGCTGGCGCCGGCATCGCGTGAGGCTTCCAGCACCGATTCCAGTTCGGCGTCGTTGATCCACGGAATGACCGGCGCAACCATCACGCCGACCGGAATACCTGCATCACTCAACCTCCGCATCGCACGTAGCCGTGCATGCGGTGCCGACGCACGCGGCTCGAGCTTGGCTGACAGATGCGGGTCCAGTGAGGTCACCGAGAAATGCACACTGACCAGTTGCTGCTCGGCCAAAGGCGCGAGCAGATCCATGTCGCGCTCGACCAGCGCGTTCTTGGTGATCAAGGAAAAAGGATGCCGGGTTTCCTGCATTACCTCGATCAGCTGGCGGGTGATACCCAGCTTGCGCTCGATTGGCTGATACGCATCGGTGTTGATGCCCAAGGCAATTGGCTGCGGCACATAGCCGGGCTTGGACAACTCGCGCCGCAACACTTCGGCAGCGTTGGTCTTGGCGAAGATCTTGGTTTCGAAATCCAGCCCCGGCGACAGGTTCAGATAGGCATGCGTCGGCCGCGCGAAACAGTAGGAGCATCCGTGCTCACAACCGCGATACGGATTGACCGATTGGCTGAAGCCCACGTCCGGCGAGTTGTTACGGCTGATGATGCTGCGCGCGGTTTCCGGGCGCACGTCGGTACGCAGCTTTCCGGCCGCGAATTCCTCGCTCTCATCAACCGCCCAGCCGTCATCGACGGCTTCGCTGGTCTGGGTTTCGAAACGGCCGGGCAGGTAGGTGCTGGCACCGCGGCCCTTGATCAGGGTAGGCATGCGCCTACCCTAACGCCGGCTTGTCGCAGGATGTGCGACAAGCCGTATTCACCCGACGCCTGCTTCAGCCAGCCTTGGGCTTGATCACCAAAGTGGCGCTCATGCCGGCGCTGAGCACGGCATCGGCCGGTACCGACTGCGGATCGATGCTGACCCGCACCGGCACGCGCTGCGCCAGCCGCACCCAGTTGAACGTCGGTTCGACCTCGGCCAGCAGGTTGCTGCTGGTGGGGCCCGCCGCATCGGCGATGCCGGTGGCGATGCCTTCGACCTTGCCCTGCAGGTGCACGCCACCGGCCATCAGGCGGATATCCACGGCATCACCGCGGTGGATTTTCGGCAGCTTGGTTTCCTCGAAGTAGCCATACACCCACATGCCTTCACTGGCGACCAGCGCCATCCGTGCCTGGCCGGCAGCGGCGTAGTCGCCTACGCGTACGTCGAGGTTGGTGATGGTGCCGTCAGCGCTTGCGCGCACTTCGGTGCGGGCCAGTTCAAGCTGCGCCTGCTGCAGCGTCACCCGCGCCTGTTGCAGGGCGGCACTGGCCTGTTGGCTGCTGGCGCTTGCGGCATGCGCACTGGCCTGTGCCTGCTTCCAGCTGGCCTGTGCGGCCTGCGCCACCGCGCGGGCATCGGCCTGGGATTCGCGCGAGACGATGCCGTCGAGCTGGGCGCGCCGTTGTGCCTGTTCCTGCCGCATCCGGAACTCGGCCTGGCTGGCACTGGCACCGGCGCTGGCGGCTGAGATCGATGCGCCGGCCGCGCGTGCAGCGGCTTCGGCAGCCTGCAGATCGGCTTCGGCCTTGGCCACCGCCAGTGCATAACGGTCACGGTCGATGACGAACAGCAGTTCGCCTTTCTTGACCAACTGGTTGTCATGCACAGCCACCTCGGTGACCAGGCCGGACACATCCGGCGCTATGCGCACCACTTCCGCACGCAGGCGCGCATCGCGCGTCCACGGGGTAAGCATGTATTGGTGCCAGACCACGTAGGCAAGCACTGCAGCCAGCAGTACCACCACCGTGGTGACACCGCCTCGTATCAGGCTGGCGGTTTTCATCGGTACATCCTCGATCAGGAAAAGTGCGGCAGGAACAACAACAAGGCCAGGCAGTAAACGCTGGCAAACAGGGCAACGCGCACCAGCGAGGGGTGCAGCGCGCGGCGGTACAGGCCAACCCGGCCCAGGCCGTAATCCAGCAGGCCGAACACCGGCAACAACAGCACCACCAGCACCAGCGCGCCGGGGAAATAGATGTCGCCGATGGAAACTTCAAACGGCATGGCGGGCCTCCTTCAGGCGTTGCTGGCGGCGCGAGCGCTGCACATAGGCGGCCAGCACCGAGGCGCTGTCGTCCAGGCTCATCCGCAGCAGATACAGGTGATCACGCACGGCGCGCAGCGCCTGCGGTTGTGCGCCGACCAGTTCATCCAGTGCGGCATCCACGCTGGCCTTGGCATCGCGCAGGGTGCGCGCTTGCGGTTGGCGGTAGAGCTGGCCAAGCAGCGCCAGCGCCGTCTCAATCTGTGCGTGCAGCGTGGCTGGCAGTTGTTGCTCGGCCAGATCGTGGCGAAGGTCGATCGCACAATGCCCGGCTTCATGCACCAGCAAGGCCCACTCGAACAATTGCCGTGACGGCCGGCTGCCCGGTGCGGTGCGGCTGGCCACCTGCTGGAACAGTTCGCGGCTGACGCTTTCGAACTTCGGCAGCAGGCCGGGCAAGGGCGCGCTTACCGCCAACTGCACCTGCGCACGCAGGCGTTCCAGCAGGCGTCGCTGGCGTTGTTTGCTGCCAGGCAGACCTGGCACCAGCATGAACACACCGGTGGCGATGAAGGCGCCAACTGCCAGCGTCAGCGAGTTGTCCAGATAGGTCTGTGCGCTGGGGTGAAAATGCGGGCCCATGTTCCACGAGACCAGGATGCCGACGTTCAAGGCCATGCCGGTCACCGCGAAACGCGGCCGGGTGGAGATGTACAGCGAGGCGATCATCGATGGCAGGGTCAGCAGCACCAGCATCGGGAAGTTCGATGCCAGCGCCATGGCGATGAAGCCAGGCAGTGCGAAGAAGGGAGCGATCACGTGGCCGATGGTGGCGCGCCGCACTACCCACAACGGGTCTGGTGCCGCCGAAGACATCGCCACCAACGCCGCCATGCCGAACACCGCCAAGCCGCCCTGGTTCCAGCTGCTGCTCAACCACAGCAGCGACAAGGCCAGCATCACCACGAAGCAACGCACGCCGGCCAGGGCAATCGCATACCAGTCGTTGGCGCGGGTGAAGCGCACTTTGCTCAAACGCGGCGCGCGTGCGCGCAGGCGGCCGTTGCCGGTTTCCATCCGTGCCTTGGCGCCCAGATAGGCCTGCAGCTCTTCGGCGAAACGACGCACCAGCAAGGTGCTGGCGTCGAAACCGGCTTGCAGGTCCATCGGCAATGCGCGCCTTTCGCGGGCAAACACGCCGTCGAGTTGTCCACACCAATGCTGCAAGGCCTTGGCCAGGGCCGGCACGTCATCGCGCAGCGCGCTGTCGTCCAGCAGCTGCGACAGCGGCTTCAGGCTTGCCCGTATCGCCGCGAGCAGGGCTTCGTCCTTGCTGCGGTGCAGGCGATCGATATGGTGGTGCAGTGCCTGGAAGCGCGAGGTGGCCGCCATGAAGTGCTGGTTGATCAGCTTCAGCTGGCCGTTGTTGCTGCGCAGGATGGGGTCGTCGAACCAGGCCATGGCACGCAGGTCTTCGAAGTTGATCGCGCCTTGCACCACCCGGCTCTGGGTGCGCTCGATCACTTCAAAGCCGTGCAGGCGGCCGCCGATCGCATCGGCGACGAAGCCAAGGAAGTCGTTGAGGTTGCCGTCATCGGCCGCGCGCAGGCCGGCACGCAGGCGGTTGGGCCACAGCACGTCGAACACCACACTGCTTACCGCCATGCCGAGCAGCACCTCGCCGGTGCGCTCCAGCGCGCTGTTGAGGATGTTCTGCGGGTGGTTGAGCACCGGGAACACGATCATCGCCACGGTGTAGCCGGACAGCACGAAGCCATAGGACGCCATGCCGCGGCTCCACACCGAGCCACCGGCACAGAAGCCGGCCCACAAGGCCATCACCGTCACCAAGGCAACCGGGCTTTGCGGGAACAGCGACACCATCAGCACCGCCATCGCACAGCCCACCACGGTACCAACGCCGCGGTAGAAGGCCTTGGCCAGCACCATGCCGGTATTGCGGTTCATCACCACCAGCACGGTGATCATCGCCGTGCCAGGCGAACTCATGCCCAGCCGCATCGCGATCCAGCCGGACAGGTACAAGGCCACCAGCACCTTGCCGATGTAGGCCCACACCGCGCGTTCGCCGCTCATGGCCTGGGCGAAGGCGTGCAGCCAGGTGTTGTCGTGGGAGCTGGGCGCGCCCGGCGTGTACTCAGCCGGTCGGGTGCTCATGGTTGTTGTTCCAAGCCCATCAGGATGCGGGTCAGCACGGTTTCGGTGTGGCGCAGTTCGGCCGGCTCGACGCCGCTGAAGAAGCGCTGCAGCTGCTGGATCACCGCCGGCATCACCTGCTCGATCAGCTGCTCGCCGGCCGGGCTCAATCGCACCACCAGCTTGCGCCGGTCCTCGTCGCTGGGCTCACGGCTGACCAGACCCTTGGCCAGCAGCTGGTCGATCAGGCGGGTGACGTTGGAGGACTTCTCGCTGGCGGCCTCGCTGATCTCCGACGGGCTCAGGCCCTGCTCGGAGCCGTCCAGCATCATCAGCACGTTGTATTCCGGATGGGAGATGCCGTATTCGCGCATCAGCTGGTTGCCGTGGTCGCAGAACAGCTTGTGCACCAGCTTGATAAGCCGCGCCAACATGGCCTGGTCGCGCGGGAAACCGGGGTGGCGGGCACTGCTGATCGCCAGCTTCTGATCGATGCTGGCGTAGCCCCCGGCGGCGGGAATGGGTTTGTCCATCTCGGTATATTACATTTATGTATTAAATGATGCAACGCACAAACTGAAGCTCGCCTTTGTGGGAGCGGCGTCAGCCGCGTAGCTGACATTTCCGCCGTGCAAAGTGCATACCCGATTCCATGGCTGCCGAACGCTTTCGACGCCGGGTCCAGCGGTGGCTTCGCGGCTGACGCCGCTCCCACAACAATGAGGCGAGGGGTGCCGCCGCCCGGCAGGTGCGCAGCGGCCCCTGGCGTCATCAGCCATGGCTAGAATCGGAGGATGCGCGAAGCCCTCCAAGACCTGTGGACAAGTCTGTCCAGCATTCCCCACGTCGCCCAGATCCTGGCCGCCGCCTATGTCACCTATCTGCTGGTGCTGGCCTGCTACATCGTGCTGCAGAAGCGCGAGCCGGTCGCCACCCTGAGCTGGATCCTGTCGCTGGCGGCGCTGCCGTATATCGGCCTGTTCGTGTTCTACCTGTTCGGGCCGCAGAAGATCGTGCGCCAGCGCCTGCGCCGCGGTCGTTCGCGCGAGGGGATGAGCACCTATGACGCAGTGTGTCCGCCCGATGCCAACTGCACCGAGCTGGCGCGGGTAGGGCAGGCCACCACCGGGCTGTCGCCTAGCACCGCGACCGACGTCGACTGGTTGCTGGATGGGGCGGCGACCTATGCCGCCATCATCGACGCCATTGGCAAGGCGCGCCGCCACGTCAACCTGGAGTACTACATCTTCGAACCGGACCATGCCGGCACCGCCATGCGCGACGCGCTGGTGGAACGCGCCCGCGCTGGCATCAAGGTGCGCTTGCTGCTGGATGCGGTGGGGTCGTCGAAAGTCGGCCGGACGTTCCTGCGGCCGCTGCTCGATGCCGGCGCCGAGGTTTCCTGGTTCCATCCACGCCAGCTGCTCAAGCCACTGAAGCGGCCTTGGCTGAACATGCGCACCCACCGCAAGCTGGTGGTGGTGGACGGCGAGGTCGTCTTCACCGGCGGCATCAACGTCACCGACGAGGAAGACGACAGCCGTAACCCGAATGCGTATCGCGACCTGCACATGCGCATCCGCGGCCAGGTTGTCCACAGCCTGCAGCTGGTGTTCCTCGAAGACTGGATCTACGCCACCGAACAGGGTCCGGAGCTGTTCGAGCGCGGCGACCTGTTCCCGGCCGATGTGCCTACCCGCGCGCAGGGCAGCATCGATGCGCAGGTGCTGGTGTCCGGCCCGGATTCGGCCTGGGAGCCCATCCATCGCCTGCACGTCGCCGCCATCCAGGAGGCCAAGCGCCGCGTCTGGCTGGTGACGCCGTATTTCGTTCCCGGCGAGGCGGCGCGCATGGCGCTGACCTCGGCTGCACTCGGTGGCCTTGACGTGCGCCTGATGGTTCCGAAGCAAAGCGATTCCAGGTTCGTGACGCTGGCCGCGCGCTCCTATTTCGATGAGCTGCTGGAAGCCGGCGTGCGCATCTTCGAGTACGGCCCGCGCATGCTGCACAGCAAGGCCTTCATCGCCGATGACGACACCTGCATCGTCGGCACCGCCAACTTCGACCACCGCAGTTTCCGGCTCAATTTCGAGCTGTCGATGATGTACACCGACCTCAAGCTCACCGGCGAACTCGAAGCCATCCTGCGGGCCGAATTCGACAGTGCCGAGGAAGTGCAGTTGCTCCGCGATCGATCGCTGTGGCGCAAGCGCCTGCCGGAGGCCTTCGCGCGCCTGGCGTCGCCATTGCTATAGGGCAGGGCCGCCGGCAAGGCGCTGCACGACTTGATTCGGGCCGAAATACCCTGAATGAAGTCCGCTTGTTTCGCTGAACCTACCGGCTGTCCGGTACAGCGGCCAAACCCCTGTCCATGCATGGAATCGGTGCTGCCAGCGCCGTTACACTGCACGCCTCTGACAGGGAGATCGTCATGTACTGGCTGTTTCTATTGCTCGCGCTTGGCGCGTTCCTGCTTGCCTTTTCCACCACCCACAGCTGGCTGCTGGTGCTTGCCCTGCTGGCTGCATTGGTTTTTCTGCTGCTGTGGGTAAAGGGACTGTACGTCGCACGCTTTGGCGGCGTGAGTTCGGAGCCGCGTCCCCTGCATGCCGCTGAACTGCAGGCGCTGCGTGCACAGCTGCAGGCCAAGGCCGATCCCACTGCTGCGGCACCGGTTACTCCGATCGTGCAGCCACCTGCCAGTCCCTCGGCCACTGCCGGCGACCGCGAGCTGCCGCAGCCATGACGGTGCTCAGCGTCAACGTCAACAAGATCGCGGTGCTGCGTAATTCGCGCGGCGGCAATGATCCGGATGTGGTGCGGGCAGCAATGACCTGCCTGCGCGCGGGCGCCCATGGCATCACCGTGCACCCGCGTCCGGACCAGCGTCACATCCGCGCTGGCGACGTGCTGATGCTGTCTGCACTCACTCAGCAACACGGGGTGGAATTCAATATCGAAGGCAATCCGTTCGCACCGGCGCGCGAGGGCTACCCCGGCCTGCTTGAGTTGTGCGAACAGACCCGTCCGGCGCAGGCAACGTTGGTGCCCGATAGCGATGGCCAGCTCACTTCCGACCACGGTTTCGACTTCAGCCGTGATGGCGAGCGTCTGCGGCCCTTGATCGCCACGCTGAAATCCCTGGGTTGCCGGGTCAGCCTGTTCGTGGATGCCGGCAACCCTGACATTGCCCAGGCCGCCGTGCTCGGGGCCGATCGCGTCGAGTTATACACAGGTCCCTACGCCGAAGCGCATGCAGCAGGAGACCCTTGGGAATCCCTGGCGCTGTTCGCCGATGCCGCCCGCCGCGCCCAGGCCGCAGGCTTGGGCGTCAATGCCGGCCATGACCTGTCGCAGACGAATCTGACCGCGTTTCTGGCCCACGTTCCGAACGTGCTGGAAGTGTCCATCGGCCACGCCCTGATCAGCGAAGCCTTGTATACCGGGCTGGAAGCAAGCGTGGCGGGCTATCTCGCAGCCATTGCCGAAGCCGAAGACCTGCGCAGGTAAGCCAGGCACCAGCTCTCTCAAAAACGCCGCGGCTGGCAGCAGTCGCCCGCTGTTTCCAGGCCAACCCGTTGTGCCAACCGGTCTGACCAAAGCAACGGCAGCACGCCAGACCGGCTCGGCAGTGGTTGGGTGAAATTGCATCCACACACTTATCCACATACGTTTGCACAGCGTTTCGTAGGGACCTGCCTGAACCACTCAGCGTTGTGGATAAGCTGAAAACGCCGTTGCCAAGCAATCCAGCGCCAGGCTTGCATTGACTCCGGACGGGGGTTTATCCACAGGCTACAGACCGGCTCTGGAAGTGCTGCAGGCGACCTGTTGTAGCCGGTCATCCCAGTCGACGTACACAGACCTTCATCAGGCCCAGGCAGCGCCGCGCGTGCTGGGGTCTACTCCAGTGCTCACCAGACGGGCTCTGGACTACTCCTCAGATTCCGGATTTTCAGCGAAATTGACAGAGTTTTTTGTCTTTTTCGTGCCAATTTTCCGCCCTTGACTGCGCACCAAACTGTGCCTGGCAACGGCTCGCTACCAAACTACCGAGTTTTGAGCATGGGCGCTGCGCAGTCGCCCGCGCACGAATTGCACCCGCCAGATCGTCTGGCAGGCCGCGTTATCTGCGGAATGCGATGGTTATCCACACGGCGCGTTACAGAGGGGCAGGGCGGGGTTGCATCCGGCGCACCGACCGCTCCCATTCGATTTATCCACAGTGCCGAAGGAGCATTCGCGGTCGCCCCGTGATCAGTGGGCGATCGGTTTCCACGTGGATCACGTCTGAGTAATCCACAGGCTGGTTGCGGACTTCATTCAAGTCCCACGCCACTGCAGGCGTCCATCCACAGGCAACTGTGGGTAAGTCGCTGCGACGACGCGCAAGGCGGAGGTTGGGGCGCCGGATCGCAACAATCCCCGGGCCGCGCGGCGTAGAGCGCGGCTGGGTGCAGCCCTTCTGCTCTTCCTGGGTTCCGATATGCGTCGGTCAGCCACTGGATCAGTTCTGATCCGCATCAGCATGGCCCCGCCGCCCGGCACAGGAATCTTCGGCGAACAGCGTGGCAATGGTTGGCAAGCTGCGCTTCTTACTCCCTGGACGGGAGCGGGACTTGATGGCATAAAAAAACGCCCCCGCAAGGAGGGCGTTTTCCAGTCGCGTCATGACTTGGTGTTGCAGTATTGCTTACTGCACGAAGCCAATCTTCTTCATCTGAGCGTTCTTCGCCTGGGCCAGGATCTTGGCCATGACGTCGTACTCGGAATCCGGGCTTGCTTCGATGCGAAGTTCCGGCTGGTTGGTCGGATCCTTCTGTACTTCTTCTTCCATCTTCTGCTGCAGGTCGCCCACGTTCACCGGACTATTGTTCCAGTAAACCTGGTTGCTGGCGTCGACGCGGAGGTCGATCGGCGGCGGCGGCTCACGCAGCTGCGGCGGCGGGTTGATCACACGCTGCGGCAGATCCACGGCGATCGGGTACGTCATGATCGGCGCGGTCACGATGAAGATGATCAGCAGAACCAGCATCACGTCCACGAGGGGCGTGACGTTGATGTCGGCCATTGGGCCCCTGTTTCCACCACTACTGAATGCCATGGCTTATTGCCCCTTTTCTTTGGTGGCAACGAAACCGACGTCCAGCATGCCCTGGCCCTGCGCGATCTTGGTGACCTCGTTGATCACCTTCATCTTGGTGGTCTTGTCACCACGCAGATTCAGCGGCGGCTGCGGCGTCTGCTGGGCAGCAGTCGCGAAACGCGACTCCAAGGTCTCCTTCGAGACCTCTTCGTCGTTCCAGTAGAGCTTGCCGTCTTCCTTGACCGCCACCGTAATCGGATTCTTGCGATCAGGCGCATCTTCCGGGTTCTGGATCAGGTTGGCTTCCGGCAACTCCACCTTGACCTTGTGGGACATCAGGGGAGCCGTGATGATGAAGATGATCAGCAGCACCAGCATCACGTCCACGAGGGGAGTGACGTTGATGTCGGCCATTGGGCCGCTGCTGTTACCACTACTGAAAGCCATAACGGGCTCCGTCTATATCGTTGCGAAGACTTACTCGACGTACCGGATTAGCGAACGCGCGAACCGGTGGCGAAGAAGTCGTGCAGATCGTGAGCGAAGGTGTCGAACTTGCTGACAGTCGCGCTGTTGATCTTGCTGAAGAAGTTGAAGGCGAACACGGCCGGGATAGCCACGAACAGACCGATCGCGGTCATGATCAGTGCTTCACCCACCGGGCCGGCAACGGCGTCGATCGAGGCCGAACCAGTTGCACCGATCTTGATCAGCGCGCCGTAGATGCCCCACACGGTACCCAGCAGACCCACGAACGGAGCGGTTGCACCGACGGTGGCCAGCAGGATCATGCCGCCCTGCAGCTTGTTGGATTCGCGGGTCACGGCCTGACGCAGGGCGCGGTCAACGAATTCCGAACGGCTCAGGGTTTCCGAAGCACCAGCCTGCTGGTGGTGGGCTGCAGCCTGGGCTGCGTCCAGAGCGATCTTGGAGAACGGCTCCGAAGCCGGCTGCTCTTCCATGGCGCGGATGGCGTCCTGTGCGTTCGGGGCATCCCAGAACTGCGACGGCACGCGATCAGCAGCCGACTTCAGGCGAGCGGTGCGGAAGATGTTGATGACGGTCCAGTACCAGGACATGGCCGACATGATCACCAGGGTCAACAGAACAACCCAGGAGACGGCGAAGTCGCCCGGCTTGGTGGTCATTTCGTGGATCAGATGCTCGAAGCCCATCTGCGAGAGAGCGTTGTTTGCGTTGCCCCCGGCAGCAGCGGCGATGAAAATTTCCTGCAGCATGACGCTTACCTTTGTTGTGTGTGGTGTTAAAGGGTGTAGCTAATGTTGACCTGACCTGGTGGCGGCTATCAAAGCCGCCCCCTGGATCAGCTCAGCGCAAAGTTGACCGGGACGCGGACGCGACCAGCTGCCTTCGATCCACCGCTCTGGGCGGGGTTGAACTTCCACTTACGCGCCGCTTCCATTGCAGCTCGGTCGAGGTCGCGGTTGCGGCTGGACTTCTCGACAGACACATTGGTGACGTTGCCGCTGGCATCGACATCAATGATCAGGATGACCTCGCCCTGGATACCGGCACGGAATGCAGCCGGCGGGTAACGCGGCGGGTTCATGGCCTTGGACGAGATGTCGACGCTGGCCTGGATATCAACCGGCGGTGACGGCGGCGTCGGCGGCGACGGCGGCGTGACCACGTCGTTCGGACGCGGTTCCGGCACGTCGATCACCGGTGCTTCCGGCGGCGGCGGCAGCGGCGATTGCTTCGGCGGCGCCAGGTTCTTTACCGGCGGCGGCGGGGTGTCCTGCGGCGGCGGCGGCGGCGGCGGCGGCGGTGGCGGCGGCGGAGCGTCGACCAACGTCACCATGACGTTGCGTTCCTTCTCCGCAGCTGCCTTGGGGGCAACGGCCGGGATCAGGAGCATCATCAGGGCTGCGAGATGCAGTGCGATTACAAATGCGATACCCGCGATACGCGGCCAGCTCAGGCCCGTTTCTTTCTGGGTGTCATACCTGTGGTGGAAGACCAGTTGTTCCGTCATGCGCCAAGAACTCTTTAGTGGGGTCGGGGTGGTGGTGTGAAGCCACCCCTGATTCAGCGGTGCATGACACCGCAGGAACCTCCAAGCTTATACCAATCCTGACCAGCTGCGCATCTAAATTGCAGCCGTTCAGGCGTTATTCCTGCTTACTTCAGGTTGATGATTTTGTTTGCATCTGCCGGGTTTTTGACACCCTTGGCCAATGCGTCACGCGCTGCCTGCTTGGCTTCCGGAATGCGCCCTTCCGAGTGCAGGACCTTGGCCAGGTTCAGGTAGGTTTCACCGTCCTTGGACAGCGGGGCCGCGTTCTTCCAGGCGTCGATCGCCTGCGGCACCTGCTCGGTGTAGTAGTACGACTGCGCCAGCGCCAGGTAGGTCTGGTAATCCGGCTTGAGGATGCCCTTGGAGATACCCTCGTTGATCACCGCAATGACGTCCCGTTCCTTGTTGTCGGTGTTGGCGTAGATCGAGTACAGCTGCTTGTACTCGCGCTCTTCCGTGAGCTGTCCGGCCGCGCGCAGCTTGTCCATCACTGCGGCAGCCTGTTCCATCTGATCGGCCTGCATGTACATGCTGGCCAGGTTGAGCTGGGCCTTCTTGTCGGCCGGGTTCTTGGCCGCCAGCGCCTCTGCTTCCTTTACTGCCTCACCGGTCTGGCCGGCTTCGGAGTAGGCCGCCATCAGCAGCTGGTTCCAGTTGTCCTTCGGCTCGGGCGTGGCAGCGATGGCCGCCTTCAGCACCGGGATAGCCTCGGCATACTTTTCGCTCTGGTACAGCGCCTGGCCCTTGATGATCAGTTCTTCGGGCTTGTTCGACTTCGACTCGGCGAAGTATTTGTCCAGGTTGGCCAGGCCTTCCACCAGCTGGTCATCCTGCAACTGCAGCTGGGCCAGCATCAACATCGCCTGGTAGTGGCCGTTGTTGTCCAGCTGGTTCAGCGCGATGGCCTGCTGCAGGTACTGCTTGGCAGCGGCGTTGTCATCAAGGTTGTAAGCACCCTGCGACGCCAGCTGGTTGGCAACGGCCTTGTCGTAATCGTTGGCATCCGACGACGCGATGATCTCATCGGCCAGGGTGCGGGTCTCCGCGAATTCCTGCTTGTTGTAGGCAGCGAACAGCTTGTTGAGCTTGCTGCCCATCTTCGAAGAGGCCTTGCCCTTCGGCTCCACGCGGGTGGCTTCCGGGAACATTACTTCAGCCTTGGCGCTGTCCTTGCTGCCCCGACGCTCGGACGAGCGCGACTGCGCCGCAGCGTCAGCGACGACAACACCGCCCAATGCAGTGGCGATGAGGATGGAGAGCACGGCGTGCTTTTGGCTGCGGAAGATCATGTTTCACCTCGAAGGGGCCGCCGGGGCGGTAGAAATTCAAACTGTCGGAACGGGACCGAGCACGCAAACGTATCAGAAATTATTTGACGGAGAAATCACTTCTGATGGTGTACTGCAGCATTTTCCTACAACTAACCACAGCGCGGGACTACACCGGAACGCCTAGCCTGCTGAAATACAGGCTCCAACGCAGGTGTGTCACGTTGCAACTCACGGATACGGTTGGCCGGGTCTGGATGGGTGGAAAGCCACTGCGGGGAGCGATTTCCGCTGGCTGCCATCATGTTCTGCCATAGATTCACAGCTTGCGAGGGGTCAAACCCGGCCTGTGCCATCAGACGTTGCCCCACCACATCAGCCTCACTTTCCTGAGTTCGCGAACCGGGCAGCAGGATCAGGCCTTGTGCGCCCATGCCTCCGAACTGGTTGACGGCGCTGGCGGCGGTATCCCCGTAGGCCGCGCCAGCCAGCGCGCCGAGGATGCCCAAGCCCATCTGCGTACCCTGCTGTCGCGTAAGCCGCTCTTCGTGATGACGCGAGATCACATGGCCGATTTCATGGCCGATCACCGCCGCCAGCTGATCCTGGTTCTTTGCCACGGTGAAGATGCCGGTATTCACCCCAACCTTGCCGCCAGGCAGGGCAAAGGCGTTGGGTTCCTTGTCGACGAATACTGCGGTTTCCCACCGTACGCCATGGTATTGCTGCGGCAGCTGCGCCACCAAGGCATTGACCACGCATTGCACGTAGGCGTTCTGTTTGGCATCACGGTTGAGAGTCTGCTTGGCCTTGGTTTCTGCAAAGGCCTGTGCGCCGAGCTGATCCAACTGCTGCTGCGAAATGCCACCTATGACCTGACGTCGCCCGGTAGGCGAGGTGGTGGTGGCGCATGCGCTGAGCAACAGCGCGGCAACTACGGCTAGTCCGACAGCTTTCATCCGGGATCCCCTCGTTCACGTCTGCAGTGTGCGAGTGTCTTGCTTAATTTTTCGTCAACCGCTGGTGGCTTTATTGCGTACCGAACAGCACCATCGCCGCCAAGGCGACCGCGTTGTTCAGCGCATGGGCGATTACCGCCGCCCACAGCGTTCCTGTCCTGCGATAAACCCATGCAAACGCAGCGCCCATGCCGCCGTATATCAACCACAGCTGCAGCATCGCCGGGAAGCTGTTGGGGCTGGTGCCGGGGATCTCGTGCACCAGGGCAAATGCCAAGCTGCTGAGTACGATGCCCAACAGGGGACGGTTGGCGGCCCACAGGCGTCCGAACAACACGCGACGGAACAGTAATTCTTCGTAAGCCGGCGCCAACACCACCGCGAAGACGATCAGGAACAGTGGGTATTGCGCCCACGCCTGCTGCATCAGCAACAGGTTGGTTGGTACCGGCTCCACGCCCATCTGCTTGGCGATCCAGCCAATCCCGCTGCTGCCGAGAAAAACACCGGTAGCGACAACTGCGATCCAACCCCAGGTCGATGCACGGCGCATGGCCTGATGTGATTGCGCACGCTCAGCCGGAGTGGCGCGACGGCGCAGGAAGTAAAGCAGCAATGCCGCACCACCGGTGGATACCAGTGCAATCAGCATCTGCGGCAAGGCACCGGGCGTGCCCAAAGCGGTTGCCAGCTCTGCTGCTGCCGGCGCCGCACCATCGCGCGCAGCCTGCATGCCAACTTCGACACCACGCCACAACGCCCACACCAGACCGCCCAGCACACTCAGGAACAACAGCGTGGCAATGCCGATCAACAGATCCAGGGCAAAGCCGAGCAGCGGCGAACCAGGTTTGGAGAGGGCAGGGGAAGACGAGGAGAGCGGTACGTCGGGAAGAGTGGACATCGCGGACCTGGCAGTGGCTCGATGGAAAGTGGGCGCCGTTGCCGGCGCCCACACTGACGGTTGCGCTGGATCAGATATCCAGGTTGGTTACCTTCAGCGCATTGCTCTCGATGAAATCACGACGCGGTTCCACCACATCGCCCATCAAGGTGCTGAAGATCTGATCGGCTTCAACAGCGTCTTCGATGCGGACCTGCAATAGACGGCGCGTATCCGGGTTCACCGTGGTGTCCCACAGCTGCTCGGGGTTCATTTCACCCAGGCCCTTGAAGCGCTGGATCTGGCGGCCCTTCTTGGCCTCTTCCATCAACCAGGCCTGGGCCTGCGCGAAACCGGTGATCTCGGCAGACTTGTTACCGCGGTTGATGGTGGCGCCTTCGCGTACCAGCCCATGCAGCAACTGCGATGCCACGTGCAGCTGACGCAGTTCGCCGGATTCAAATGCAGCCAGCGGCAGCACCTGGGTGTGTTCCTCACCCATGTGACGACGGGTGACCAGCACCGCAGCCGGACGCTGCTCATTCGGTTCCTGCAGGACCAGGCTGAAACGCGGCGTGCCCAGGCTGCCCTGGTTCAGGCGCTTGGCCAATGCCGCCAGGCCTTCGTTCTCGCCGGCGCTGCGCAGGTGCTCAAGATCCATCGGAGTGAAATCGACCAGCGTTTCCAGCAGGCTGCGGTCATAGCGGTGCGCGTTGCGGTTGATGGTTTCCTGCGCGGCAGCGTAGGTCATCAACAGCTTTTCCAGGGCCACGCCCTCGATCGGCGGCTCGCCAGCAGCCGGAATCAGCGCCGCGTTTTCCACGGCGTTATTGGCCAGATACGCATCCAGCGCCGGGTCATCCTTCAGGTACAACTCGGTCTTGCCCTGCTTGATCTTGTACAGCGGCGGCAGGCCGATATACACAAAGCCACGCTCGATCAGCTCCGGCATCTGCCGATAGAAGAACGTCAACAGCAGCGTACGGATGTGCGCGCCGTCGACGTCGGCGTCGGTCATGATGATGATCTTGTGGTAACGCAGCTTGTCCGGGTTGTACTCATCGCGGCCGATGCCGGTGCCCAGTGCGGTGATCAGGGTACCGACCTGGTCGGAGGACAGCATGCGGTCGAAACGGGCACGTTCCACGTTGAGGATCTTGCCGCGCAAGGGCAGCACCGCCTGGTTCTTGCGGTTGCGACCCTGCTTGGCCGAGCCACCTGCCGAGTCACCCTCGACGATGAACAGTTCGGACAGCGCAGGATCCTTTTCCTGGCAATCGGCCAGTTTGCCCGGCAGACCGGCGATATCCAGTGCGCCCTTGCGGCGGGTCAGGTCGCGGGCCTTGCGCGCGGCTTCGCGGGCACGGGCTGCGTCGACGATCTTGCCGGCAATGGCCTTGGCTTCGTTCGGGTTTTCCTGCAGGAACTCTTCGAGCTTGGCGCCGAAGGTGCTTTCCACCGCCGGCTTGACGTCGGAGCTGACCAGCTTTTCCTTGGTCTGGCTGGAGAAGCTCGGGTCCGGCACCTTCACCGACAACACTGCGATCATGCCTTCGCGCATGTCGTCGCCGGTGAAGCTGATCTTGGCCTGCTTGGCGATGCCGCTCTGCTCGATGTAGTTGTTGAGCGTGCGGGTCAACGCGGCGCGGAAGCCGGCAAGGTGGGTACCGCCGTCCTTCTGCGGGATGTTGTTGGTGAAGCAGTACATCGTTTCCTGGTAGGAATCGGTCCACTGCAGCGCAACCTCGACCACGATGCCATTGGCTTCGCCGGTTACCGCGATGACATTCGGGTGCAGCGGGGTCTTCACCTGCGCCAGGTGCTCCACGAAGCTCTTGATGCCACCTTCGTAGTGGTAATCGTCGCGACGGCCTTCGCCGCGCTCATCCACCAAGGTGATGTTGACACCAGAATTCAGGAAGGACAGCTCGCGCAGACGACGGGCCAGAATCTCGTAGTGGAATTCGACGTTACCGTGGAATGCCGTCACCGACGGCCAGAAGCGCAGCATGGTGCCGCGGCGATCACTGGTTTCCAGCTGCTTGAGCGGAGTAACCGCGGCGCCGTCGGCGTATTCCTGCTGGTAGTGGAAGCCACCCTGGTAGATATCCAGCAGCAGCTTCTGCGACAGCGCATTGACCACGCTGACGCCGACGCCGTGCAGGCCGCCAGAAACCTTGTAGCTGTTGTCGTCGAACTTGCCGCCTGCATGCAGGACCGTCATCACCACTTCGGCAGCGGAGACTTCGCGATCGAGCTTCTGGCTCATCTGCGCATGCTTGCCGACCGGGATACCACGGCCGTTATCCGACACCGACACCGAACCATCGGCATGGATGGTGACCAGCACGTTGTCGGCATGACCGGCGAGGGCTTCATCGATGGAGTTATCGACAACCTCGAACACCATGTGGTGCAGGCCAGTGCCGTCATGGACGTCGCCGATGTACATACCGGGACGCTTGCGAACAGCCTCCAAGCCTTCCAATGCGGTGATGCTGTTGGCGTCGTAATTGCCGTTGTTGACCGGGGTGTTCTGTTCTTCGCTCATTGCGCTTGCCGTAGGCTCCGCAGGTCATGCGCCATTCCGTGGAACGGGCATGAGAGATAGGGGATGACGTTCCGATTATACCTGCCGGGGGAATTTCCGCCCTGAAGGCTCAACTCACGGCATTGATGGTGCCATGTTCCACGTGGAACACAGCCGCCGGACTCAGTTCTGCTTGCAGCGCAGCGGGCGTTTCGGTTGTGGTGATGAATATCTGTGCAGGCGTTGCAGCCAGATACTGCAGAACGCGGTGTTGGTGATTGCGATCCAGCTCCGAACCCAAGTCATCCAGGGCGATTACCGGCCATTCGCCACGTTGGCTGGCGTAATCGTCGGCTTGCCCGAGCAGGCAGGCCAGGGCGGTGAGTTTGGCTTGCCCGCGGGATAGCGCATCACGGCCGGGAATCTGCGTGAAACCAACGCTCCAATCGGCCCGATGCGGGCCAACCGAGGTATAGCCAACGCTACGGTCGCGCTCGCGGGCCAGCAACAGGGCATCGCCCAGCGACATTTCGTGCCGGCGCCAGCCTGGCTGCAGTTCCAGGGTACTCATCTGCAGGCCTGGAGCCAGATCTGCAGCGATTGCGACCGCTCGATCCTGCAAACGCTCCAGGTAGTGCTGGCGACGAGAGGTCAGGGGAGTGCCCGCCTCAGCAAGCTCCCAATCCCAGGCATCCAGCTGTTTGCCAGGGGCGCCCATCTTCAACAGCGCATTACGCTGCTTCAAGGCCCGCGTGTAACGCCGCCAGAGGGGAAGAAAGTCAGGTTCCACGTGGAACAATCCCCAATCGATGAAGCGCCGACGGGGTTCACTGCCGCCACTGACCAAGGCATGGCTGCCCGGTTCGAAGGTAACAACGGCCAGCGCAGCGCAGAGATTGCCCAGTTGCGCCACGTCTTCGCCGTCCAAACGGCCTTTCCAGACCTGTCCGCTGTGCCGCAACCCTGCCCGACGCGTTGAGACGCCGAGTTCTGCGTCGCTACGCTCCTGCCATTCAACGAAAACATCCAGATTCTCAGCGCCTTTCTGCACCAGCCCGTCCCGGACCCGGCCTCGGAAGCTACGGCCATAGGCCATCAGGTGCAGGGCTTCCAGCACGCTGGTCTTGCCCGCGCCATTGGCGCCGGTAATCAGGTTGATTCCTGGACGGGGAGCCAGTTCCACCGAATCGAACCGACGCACGCGGTTCAAGGCAACACGGACGATATGCATTGACGCTCGAAAGAAAGCACGACGCCAGCACGGGACGCGTGGCAGGCCATGCGCAGCTTAATGCATCCGCAAACTTTGAGCAGGCCCGATCAACAGAGCAGATGCGTTGGCTGGACCTATGCCGGTCTGTGCCACGTGGAACATGCAGGATTTCTTCAAATCTGAGTGATGAGCAGGGCAGCAGCTCTGCAGATTTCACGAAAACATGCTGCTTTTGAGGAATGTATAGGTTCGGGCACAAACCCTGTGTATAAGTGGGGCAATCTGTGGATAAAATTGGCCTTATAAGCCCACCTCGCCCTTATCCACAGATATCCACAGGCTTGAAGCCCTGTTTTACAGGGGGTTTCAAGGCCAATAAGGCAATGTAAAACAAGCACTTAAGGTAGTTTTACATAAAATCTGCTCCTACCATCACCACCAAGCTTTTGATTTATTCTCAGATTTAAAGCATAGAGCTGAGAAAACAGGCAACCAGGAAGGGCAAAAAACCAGAGCTGTGAATCTTTGAATTCAGGGTGCTGGGATCCAGCTGCAGGCTTCAGATTTCAAGAAATCCTAGGTCGATCTGAGCTGCCTGCCCCGTCCGCTTTTCTCGTCCTTTAGAGATCCTCCGGAAAGGGTGCTGATTTCTTGAATTCTGATCGGCCGATCAAGGTCGCGGGCCACGGATTTCACGGTTTGAACTGCTCGCTTTGATCTGCGAGCCGAGCGCTGGACGGGTTTCGGGCGTGACGGTCCGAAGCATCAAGGAATTTAACCTGCTGATCTTCGATCAGGTCGGGTAAGGCGAATGTTCAACGACATCCAGCTCGGTCATGCCCACCAACGCAGCCAGGCAGGGAGGGAGTCCTGCAGATCAAAGCCCTTCCGCTAAGCGCTGAAGCGATCGTCCAGATAGAAAACCAAGTGCACGGATCTCAGTGAGCTCCGGAGACAGTGGCAAGAGCGATCGGTATGAGCTGGGACCAGATTGTCTGGGCTCTGCTACCGGAATCAGCACTTGGCACGCTAGCTGAAGGAAATCGCGAGACTCGCATCAGCCCAAGATCTGCCACCACGTCGTTGCACCTCGCCAAGAAGCAGGGGATAGGGCGCAATCGTCCAGAAGACAGCGAGCTCGGGGCCGCGTCCCGCCTGTTCCACGTGGAACCTCGTCCGGAATCCAAGCCACAAAAAAGCCCGGCCTGATGCCGGGCTTCCTCGTGTTCCACGTGGAACCTGCTGGTCAGAGGCGCAGCGGCATCACCACGTGACGCGACTTCTCGCTGCTGGCTTCACGCACCAGTGCCGAGGAGTTGGAATCACGCAGCTGGATGACAACGTGCTCATCGCGCAGTGCCGACAGGGCATCAAGCAGGTAGTTCACGTTGAAGCCGATGGCCAGATCGCTGACCACGGTATCGGCTTCGATTTCTTCCTGGGCTTCTTCCTGCTCCGGGTTGTGCGCGCTGATCTTCAGCTGGCCCGGGGTCACTTCGACGCGAACGCCGCGGTACTTCTCGTTGGAAAGAATTGCCGCACGCTGCAGCGAAGCACGCAGGGTCTCGCGCTCAACCTTCACTTCGCGGTCGGCACCGATCGGGATCACTGCTTCGTAATCCGGGAAACGGCCGTCGATCAGCTTCGAGGTGAAGGTGACATCGTCGCGCTTCATGCGCACGTGGCTGCGGCCGACTTCCAGCTCGACCTCGCGATCGCCGCCTTCCAGCAGACGCTGCAATTCGGTCACGCCCTTGCGCGGCACGATGATCTGGCGCTTGGCGCCGTTATCGTTTTCCAGCGCGGTTTCGCACAGCGCCAGGCGGTGCCCGTCGGTTGCAACGCAGCGCAGGATGCTGTCGCGCAGGTCGAACAGCAGGCCGTTGAGGTAATAGCGCACGTCCTGCTGCGCCATTGCGAACGCAGTGCGCTCGATCAATTCCTTCAACGCTGCTTCCGGCACGACGACGCGCTCGGTGGCTTCAACTTCGTCGACCGACGGGAAGTCGTTGGCAGGCAGGGTTGCCAGGGTGAAGCGGCTGCGTCCGGCCTGGACGGTGATCTTGTCGCCGGTCTGCGAAACCGTGATGCGGCTGCCATCGGGCAGGGCACGGATGATTTCGAACAATTTGCGTGCCGGGATCGTGGTTTCGCCGTCCTGGGCATCCTCGACCGCGATGCGGGAGACCATTTCCACTTCCAGGTCGGTGCCGGTCAGCGAAAGCTGGCCGCCTTGAACCTGAACGAGGAAATTGGCCAGAACCGGCAGGGTCTGGCGGCGTTCAACCACGTTGACGACCTGGGCCAACGGCTTGAGAAAGGCTTCGCGCTGCAGTGTGAAACGCATGTGGTTTCGTGCCCCTATGCTTTTAAAAGATGTGGATTAAATCAAAAGCTTGGTGGTGCTGGTAGAGCCAGATTTGGCTTAAAACACACCTAAGTGTTTGTTTTTTTATAACTTATTGAAGCTAAAACCCATGTATTACTGACGCTGAGCTGGCGGGGGAACCTGTGGATAATTTTGCCGCGGATTTGCCGACCAATTTTATCCACAACTTCTCCAAAACCTGCCCCCGAATCATGCACCGTTTTGTGCGATGACGCCGCAGTGGCGTCGGTGCATCATTCGCTCCACTTCCGGCCCAGACCTCGCTGCCCCAATGGTTTTCCCACCTGTTTCATCGATGAGTGTTCCAACAGGGCAGCGCAGGGGCTTACTCGCTGAGCTTGCGGATCAGCTTTTCCCAGTCCTCGCGCAGCTTGCCGTCGGTTTCCATCAACGTGCGGATCTGGCGGCAGGCGTGCAGCACCGTGGTGTGGTCGCGGCCGGCAAACGCATCGCCGATTTCCGGCAGGCTGTGTTCGGTCAGTTCCTTGGTCAGCGCCATGGCGACCTGACGCGGACGGGCCAATGAACGGGTGCGCCGCTTGGACAACAGATCCTTGATCTGCAGGCCGTAGTAGTCGGCGACCGTTTTCTGGATATTGGGGATGCTGATGGCTTGTTGCTGGGCACGCAGCAGATCGCGCAGGGTTTCCTGGGCAAACTCGGTGGTGATTGCGCGGCCGGTGAAATTGGCGCGGGCGGTCAGCGTATTGAGTGCACCTTCCAGATCGCGCACGTTGGAGCGCATCTTCTTGGCGATCAGGAACGCCACGTCGTCCGGGATCTCGGCGCCGCGTTCGCGGGCCTTGGCCAGCACGATGGCGGCACGGGTTTCAAAGTCCGGCGGCTCGATGGCCACCGACAAACCCCAGGCCAGACGTGATTTCAGGCGGGCTTCCAGGCCTTCCACTTCGCGCGGGTAGCGGTCGCAGGTCAGGATGATCTGCTGCTTTCCGTCAAACAAGGCATTGAAGGTGTGGAAAAACTCTTCCTGGGTGCGGTCCTTGCCGGCGAAGAACTGGATGTCATCGATCAGCAGCGCATCGACCTGCTGGAACTGACGCTTGAACTGGTCCATGGACTTTTCCTGCAGCGCACGGATCATCGCGCTGAAGAACTGTTCCGAACGCAGATACAGCACTTTTGCCGCCGGATTTGCCTGGCGCATGGCATTGCCAGCAGCCAGCATCAGGTGGGTCTTACCCAGACCGGTGCCGCCGTACAGCAGCAAGGGGTTATGCGCACGATCGCCCGGCTTCTGCGCCGCCTGGAAGGCCGCGGCCAAACCAAGTTGGTTGCTGCGGCCTTCGACGAAATTGGTGAAGGTGTAATGGGCGTCGAGGTTGCCGTTGAACGGCACCACCGGCGCAGCCGGCACGGAAGTGGCACTCGGGGCGACCAGCGGGGCCGGTTCCGGCGCCCGCGGACGCGAGCCGATTTCCAGGATCACTTCACCGAAACCGGCGAAATGGGTCAGCAATTCGCCGATGCGCGGCAGGTAGCGTTCGCGCACCTGGTCGACGATAAAGGCATTGGGCGCGTACAGCACAAGGCTGTCAGCGCGTTGGTCGGCCTGCAGCGGCTTCAACCAGGTGTGGACATCTTCGGGCGGAAATTCCGCCTCCAGACGTTCGAGACAACGTGTCCAGGCATCCATCAGCAATAGTCGTCAAAGGCTTGCCAGCCGGGCGCAGAAAGCCGCCGGGCCACAGGCCGGAAGGGGGAAAGTGGATGGCCCAGACTACCACCGCAGGCCCGATGCGGGAATGCTTGTCCCGGTTTTATTCACAGGCTCATCCACAAGATGTACACCGGGCTGTGGATAGCTTTGTCAAGCGAGACTTGACGTGACCCCGGTAGGGTCTATAGAATTTCCGGTTCTTTCCGTCCACTTCATACAGGTGCCCCAATGGCCACCAAGCGCACGTTCCAGCCCAGCAACCTCAAGCGCAAGCGCGATCACGGTTTCCGTGCTCGTATGAAGACCGCCGACGGCCGCAAGATCCTGTCGCGTCGCCGCGCCAAGGGCCGCAAAGTCCTCAGCGCTTGATTGCGTTGCCGCGTGAAGCGGCAATCGCAACACCGATCGTGATCAGTACTTGCCCGCGCAAGCGATTCCCTCGCTCTGCGCGGGTTCGTACGCGTGCCGAATATACAACGGTCTTCAACGGCGCCCGCCGTGTATCCGAACCCTTGATGACACTCCACTGGTTGAAAGGGGATTCCCCTGCTCGACTCGGCTTGGCTGTGTCACGCAAGGTGGATACGCGTGCGGTCGGTCGTAACCGTATCAAGCGTGTGTTGCGGGATGCAACACGCCATCTACGGTCGTGCCTGAGCGGTGGCGATTACGTCATCGTTGCCCGATCCGCGGCCAAGACCGCCAGTAATCAACAGATCCGTGAGGCGTTCGAGCGCCTGCTGCGCCGTGCCGGCGCATTGCCCGTTGTGGCTGCGGGCGGCACAATGCCGCCGCACGAGGGCGCACCCGCCCCTCTTCCTTTGAACGTACCGGACACTTCTTCCGGTCGAGCCGAGCCTGCCTGCTGATGAACCAGACCCGTGTATTCCTGATTTTTGCCTGGCTGATGGTAGCCGTGCTGCTGTGGATGGAATGGGGTCGCGAAAAGGCCGCGCCGGATCCGGCAACCGTGGCCACCACCCAGCCAGCCGTGCCGGGCGCCAATGATGTCGATCTGCATGCGCCGGCCACCGCCGACGTGCCGCAGGCCACCGTGCCGGGCCAGCCACCTGTCGCCGCCGCACCTGCAGGCATGGAAGCCGCCGCCAGCGCCCAGCGCGTGACCGTCACCACCGACGTGTTGAAGCTGGTGCTCGACGGCCGCAGCGTGCTTGACGCCGATCTGCTGCACTTCCCGCAGACCAAGGCCGCCGGCAGCCCGCCGGTACAGCTGCTGACCGAAGACAAGGCGCATCCGTACAGCGCCACCGCCGGTTGGGCCAGCCAGAACAACTCGCCGGTGCCCGGCGCCAACGGCTTCCAGCCGGTGCAGGGTGTCACCACCGTGGCCTTGGCCGATGGCCAGAATGAAGTGCAGGTACCGTTCGTGTGGAATGGCCCGAACGGCGTCAGCATCCACCGCACCTACACCTTCAAGCGTGGCGATTACGCCATCAGCGTGAAGGACGAAGTGGTCAATACCGGCACTGCGCCGTGGCAGGGCTATGTGTTCCGCAAGCTGGACCGCGTGCCGCCGGTGATCACCAAGGGCATGACCAACCCGGACTCCTTCAGCTTCAACGGCGCTACCTGGTTCAGCCCGGCTGATGGCTACCAGCGTCGTGCGTTCAAGGATTACCTGGAAGACGGCAGCATCAACCAGACCATCAGTGGTGGCTGGGTGGCGATGCTGCAGCACCATTTCTTCACCGCCTGGATTCCGCAGGCTGACCAGTCCGCGCTGTACCTGCTGTCGCAGAACGGTCCGCGCAACGTGATCGAAACCCGCGGCCCCGGCTTCACCGTGGCACCGGGCCAGAAGGTCAGCACCGAGGCGCGCCTGTGGGTGGGCCCGAAGCTGGTCAACCAGATCGCCAAGGAAGACGTGAAGGGCCTGGACCGCGTGGTCGATTACAGCCGCTTCTCGATCATGGCCATCATCGGCCAGGGCTTGTTCTGGGTGATGAACCAGGTGCACAAGCTGGTCGGCAACTGGGGCTGGGCCATCATCGGTCTGGTGATCCTGTTGAAGATGGCGTTGTTCCCGCTGGCCAACGCGCAGTTCAAGTCGCAGGCCAAGATGCGCAAGTTCCAGCCGCGCATCGCGCAGCTGAAGGAGCGCTACGGCGACGACAAGCAGAAGTTCCAGGCCGCAATGATGGAGCTGTACAAGAAGGAGAAGATCAATCCGCTGGGTGGCTGCCTGCCGCTGCTGATCCAGATGCCGATCTTCTTCGCCCTGTACTGGGTGCTGGTGGAGTCGGTGGAACTGCGTCAGGCACCGTGGCTGGGCTGGATCCAGGATCTGACCGCGCGTGATCCGTACTTCATCCTGCCGATCATCAACATCGCGGTGATGTGGTTCACCCAGAAGCTGACCCCGGCTGTGGGCATGGACCCGATGCAGCAGAAGATGATGCAGTTCATGCCGCTGGTATTCGGCGTGATGATGGCCTTCATGCCGTCCGGCCTGGTCCTGTACTGGGTGGTCAACGGCGGCCTGAGCCTGCTGCAGCAGTGGTGGATGATCAAGAAGCACGGCGAAGACGCGCCGAGCAAGGTGATCGAAGCCAAGTAAGAAAAAGCCCGCCGCAAGGCGGGCTTTTCGCATGTGGGGGCAGGCGAAGACAGAACGTTCGGTTCTTTGGCTGTTTGTGGGAGCGGTGTAAGCCGCGAAGCCGATACATCATCAGACCGCACAGCTTCCCAGTGTCCAGGCAAGACCAGCTTCGCGGCTTACACCGCTCCCACAAACAGCCAGTCAGTGCCGCGAGCTTGGTTTTTGCCTGTGGCGTTAGAATCACCACATCTGCTGCACCCTTTCCCTGAGCCCGCCATGCCCCGTTCGCCGTTGCGCCGCCTGATCCTGCCTGCCGTGTTGCTTGCCGCGTTGACGGTCGCCGGTTGTTCGAAAAAGGACGAGGCCGGTACCGCGACGCCAACCCAGGCCAGCGCGCAGGCCGCCGCCGCCGCCAATCCAGCGGCTGCACCGCTGTTGACCGCTTTGCAGAAACAGTTGGACGGACACCGCCGCATCGTTGTGTTGCTGGCCGACGAGGCGCAGCAATCGCCGGCCGACCGCCAGACCTCCAGCCGCATCGGCCAACAGCTGTTCCATGACGGCCTGGAGCAGCGTCAGGCCATCGCCGCGCAGTTCGACGCCTTGCTGCGTGACCCGAATCCGCAGCGCTTCGCTACCCTGGGCACGGTGCTGGACTACATCGAATCCTCGCCCGAGCTCTACGACGCAGATCGTCTGGCCTTCCGCGAAATACTGCGCGAACTGCATCAGCGCGTCGGTGCGGATTCCTCGCTGCCGGCCGTAAAGCTGCACCAGCGCATCGGCGAAGACCTGGACGCGCTCGACGAGATCGAGCGCAACTACAACCAGGAACTGACCCGCATCTTCAGCCGCTTCGAGCGCACCCGCGCCATCGAGCTCAAGCGCGAGAAATGGGACGACTATGTCGCCCACCTCAACACGCTGTACAAGCGCGACGCCATCCTGCGCGACTTTGGCGTGATCGAGCCCTACCCGATGTCGATGCAGGACAGCGACCGCGAGATCTTCGGTCGTGACCTGCCGGCCAAGACCGTCGTGCTTACGTTCGACGATGGCCCGCACAAGGCGTACACCGATGAGGTTGTCGCCATCCTGCAGCGCTACGACGTGCCGGGTGTGTTCTTTGAAGTGGGCCGCAACCTCGGTGCGGTCGAGGCCGATGGCAAGGTCAAGCTCGGGCCGATGGCGGGCATCAGCCGCAACCTGATGGAGCACGGCTATGCGGTCGGCAACCACAGCCTGACCCACGCGCAGCTTTCGCGCACCACCGGCGATGCGCTGCGCCAGCAGGTGCTCGATACCGATACCTTGCTCAAGGGCGTGGATGCCAAGCGCGCGCCGCTGTTCCGCTTTCCGTATGGGGCGCGCAACGCCGAAGGCCTGCAGCTGCTCAACGAAGCTGGCCTGAAATCCATCATGTGGAACATCGACTCGATGGACTGGGCCGACCCGGTGCCCGAGTCCATCGTGCAGCGCGTGGTCGACCAGGTGCAGAAGGAACAGCGCGGCATCATCCTGTTCCATGACATCCACGACCGCGCGGTGAAAGCGCTGCCGCAGATCCTCGACAAGCTGATCGCCGATGGTTACCAGTTCGCCGGCTGGAATGGCCGTGATTTCAGTGTCAGCCGTGCGCGCAAGGGTGTGGTCGCCGATACCACGGTCACCACCGGCTACGAAAAATCCTGGGCGATCGTCATTGGCATCGATGACTACGCCAAGTGGCCCAAGCTCGAGTACGCCGGCCGCGACGCGCAGTCCATCGCCGATACGCTGACCGGCCAGTTCGGCTTCCCGTCCTCGCAGGTGATCGTGCTGAAGAACCAGCAGGCCACCCGCAACAACATCCTGGCCGCCTTCCACGACCGCCTGGCCGATGAGCGCACCGGCAAGAACGACCGCGTGTTCGTGTTCTTCGCCGGTCATGGTGCGACCCGCCAGCTCGCCTCCGGCCGCGACCTCGGCTACATCATTCCGGTGGACTCGGACCCGAACGAATTCGCCACCGATGCCATCGCGATGACCGACATCCAGAACATCGCCGAGAGCATGCAGGCCAAGCACGTGCTGTTCGTGATGGATGCCTGCTACAGCGGTCTGGGGCTGACCCGC
Organism: Stenotrophomonas sp. STEN063; assembly: GCF_056854515.1. Classification (NCBI taxonomy): domain Bacteria; kingdom Pseudomonadati; phylum Pseudomonadota; class Gammaproteobacteria; order Lysobacterales; family Lysobacteraceae; genus Stenotrophomonas; species Stenotrophomonas sp. STEN063. Next base: position 10,407 of record NZ_JBXFWF010000050.1, on the reverse strand, counting down.
GGCGGCAGTTCGTCATCGTTCCTGCGCGAGAACGCTCGCCGCAGCGCGCGGCAGATGCTGACCGCCGGCGGTGCCGACCAGCAGGTCGCTGACAGCGGCCCGAACGGGCATTCGGTATTCACCTGGGTGCTGTTGCAGGCGCTGGCCGGCAAGGGCGACCTCAATGGCGATGGCCTGATCACCGGCACCGAATTGGCCGCGTATGTGGCGCCTGCGGTGTCGGCGGTATCGCGGCAGACACCGGCCTTTGGCAGCCTGCCCGGTTCGCAGGGCGGCGAGTTCGTGTTCCAGGTGCCGGACAGCCAGGAATTCCTCAACGCCGACACAAGCCAGCTCTCGGCTGATGCCATCGCCCTCAACAGCCGCGTCGATGCCGTGCAGGAGGCCAAGCCTGCGGGCAAGACCGAAGCGCCCGTAACGGTTGCCGATCTGCAGGGTGGTAAGAGCACGCTAGTGGTGCCGGCAGCGGTGCCGACCTCGGATCGTCAGCGCGCGCAGCAGGCCAATGACCGCGGCCTGCAGCTGTACCGCGAAAAGCGTTACGACGAGGCGGTGGCGCAGTTCACCGAAGCCTTGAAGCTGCGTCCCGATTTCGCCCAGGCGGCGAACAACCTCGGCTTCGTCTATTACCGCCAGCAGCGCTATGCCGAAGCTGCGCGCTGGCTGGAGAACACCTTGAAGATCGATCCCTCGCGCGCGGTGGCCTACCTGAATCTTGGCGACGCCTACTTCAATGCCGGCGACAAGGCCAAGGCCAAGCAGGCCTATACGACTTACCTGGAGTTGCAGCCGCAAGGCAGCGGCGCCGCCCAGGCCCGCGCACAATTGCAGAAGCTGTAAGCCATGAGCGACGTGTCCACAGGCCAGACCATTGTTGCCATCGCCAGCGGCGCTGCTGCCGGCGGTGTCGGGATGCTGCGTGTCTCCGGCCCGCAGTCACTGCGGATTGCGGTTGCATTGGGTTGTCCACAGCTCAAGTCGCGCCATGCCCATTACGCCAGGTTCCGCGATGCCGCAGGCGAGGTCATCGACGACGGCATCGCCCTGTACTTTCCCGGTCCGCGCAGCTTTACCGGCGAGGACGTAGTGGAACTGCAGGGCCACGGCAGCCCGGTGGTGCTGCGCCAGCTGCTGGCCCGTTGCATCGAACTGGGTGCGCGCCAGGCCCGCGCCGGTGAGTTCAGCGAGCGGGCCTTCCTCAACGGCAAGCTCGACCTGGCCCAGGCCGAGGCCATCGCCGACCTGATCGCCGCCGGCGATGTGCGCGCTGCCCGTGCCGCGCGGCGCTCGCTCGATGGTGTGTTCTCGCGCCGTGTGGAAGAGGTGGGCGAGCAACTGGTGCGGCTGCGCATCCATGTTGAAGCCGCCATCGACTTCGCCGACGAACCGCTGGATACGCTGGGCGGCGCGCAGGTGCGCGCAGGCATCGAGCAGGCCAAGGCCTTGCTCGCGCAGCTGCGTATCGACGCCGAACGCGGCCGCAAGCTGCGCGATGGCCTGCATGCGGTGCTGATCGGGCCGCCCAATGCCGGCAAGAGCTCGCTGCTCAATGCATTGGCTGGCAGCGAGCGGGCCATCGTCACCGATATCGCTGGCACCACCCGCGACACCTTGCGCGAGACCATCCGCATCGACGGCCTGGAGCTGGAACTGGTCGACACCGCCGGTCTGCGCGAAGGCGGCGATGCCATCGAGCGCGAAGGCATGCGCCGCGCCCGCGCCGAGATGCAGCGCGCCGACCTGGCCATTGTCGTGCTCGACGCGCGTGACCCGGAAGCGGGCAGGGCAGCGATCGGCGATGCCGCCGCACAGGCCGCCCGCCAACTGTGGATACACAACAAGTCCGATCTGCTCCCGCAGTGGCCGCAGGAGCTGGACGAAGACAGCATCGCCCTGTCCGCCGCCAATGGACAAGGCCTGGAGCAGCTGCACGCGCGCCTGCGCGAGATCGCCAGCCACGGCGCAGGCGAGGGCATGCAGGGCGAGTTCTCCGCGCGCCTGCGCCACGTCGAAGCGCTGGCCTTGGCCAGCGAACACCTCGATGCCGCCGACGGCCAGCTGCACTACGACCAGCTGGAACTGGCCGCCGAGGAACTGCGCCTCGCGCATGACGCACTCGGCGAAATCACCGGCCGCATGACCGCCGATGACCTGCTCGGCAGGATTTTCTCGAGCTTCTGCATCGGCAAATAGTGCCGGCGTTGAGCCACCGGCCGGCAGCGGCCAGACAACCCAAAAGTCAGGAGGTAGGTGATGTTTTCGCACATCGTGGTTGGCGCAAATGACATTGAGGCATCCAAGGCGTTCTATGACGCGCTGCTGTCCACGCTCGGCGCGAAGCCGGGCTTCGTCGATCCCAAGGGCAATGTGGTGTATCTCCACGCCGGTGCCTTGCTGATCGTCGGCCATCCGCGCAACGGCGAGCCGGCCACGCATGCCAATGGCGGCACCATCGGCTTCAGTTGCGCCTCTCCTGAAGTGGTCGAAGCCTGGCACGCGGCAGGTGTTGGCCACGGCGGCATGAGCGTGGAAGACCCACCGGGACCGCGGCAAAGCCCGTTCGGTCCGCTCTATCTGGCGTATCTGCGTGATCCGGCCGGCAACAAGCTGTGTGCCACGCACCGTGCGGCGCAGGCCTGAGCATCGGCTTTCCCGACTACGGCGGCGTGGCCAAGAGCGCGCCGCCAGTTACTGACAGTTCTGTTTGCCACCGTTAGGCTAGGCCCTGTTACGGGATTCCCCCGCCAACGGAGTCAGTCCAATGCGCCATTGATGCCACCGTCTTGATGACGGTCCCTACCAGTCCCTGCTGCCGCTGGCGGCCGGGTGCTTCGGGCATCGATGGAATACCGCATGACAAACTCAAATTCCGTGACGCTGGATGGCGTCGCGTGGCACACGCCCGATGGGCGCAGCCTGTTCTCCAACCTCAACGCACAGTTCGATGACCGGCCCACCGGTCTGGTCGGGCGCAACGGCGTGGGCAAATCCGTGCTCGCGCAGATACTGGCTGGGCTGCGCCAACCCAGTGCCGGGCACTGCCGTCGCATCGGTGAGGCCTACTACCTTGCACAACAGGTACGGCCACAAACAGGACAGCGCGTAGCCGAACTCGCAGCTGTGGATAAGCGTGTGGATGCATTGCGCAGGATTGAAGCAGGAAGCACGCTGCAAGCGGATTTCGACGCGATTGGCGAGCAATGGAGCCTGTGTGAAACCCTGCAGCAGGCCTTGGCTGATGCGGGCCTGTGCGGCGTTGATGCGGATACACCTGTGGATAAGCTCAGTGGCGGGCAATGCATGCGCGTCGCCTTGGTGGGTGCATTGCTGCAGCCGGTGGAGTGGCTGATCCTCGACGAACCCAGCAATCATCTCGATCACGCCGGGCGGCATTGGTTGGCCGAGCAACTGCAGGCGAGGAAACAGGGCCTGATCCTGGTCAGCCACGATCGCCTGTTGCTGCAACAGGTGGAACGCATCGTCGAACTGTCGCCGCAGGGGCTGCGCAGCTACGGCGGCAACCATGCGTTCTATGCACAGGCGCGCGCTGGCGAACGCGCAGCGGCCGAGGCTTTGCTGCAGCAACGTCGGCACGAGCGTCGCAAGGGCGAGCAGGCACTGCGCGAACAACGCCAGCGGCTGGAACAACGCAGCGCGCGCGGCAACCGCGAGGCCGCCAACGCCAATCAAGCGCCGATCCTGCTCGGCCTGCAGCGGCAACGCGCCGAAGCCAGCCTGGGCAAGGCGCGCGCGCAATTGGATCAACGGCAGCTGCTGTTGCACGACGCGGTGCGCGAGGCGCAGGCCGACAGCGAAGCCGCCGCCCCGGTGTTGCTGGTCCCGAACGTGCAAACCAGCGGACCGGAGTGGGTAGTGCGTTCCACCGGACTGCAGCTGCCGCATGTGGCACCGGCGTTGCGCATGCTGGACTTCAATCTGCGGCGCGGCGAACGCGCTGCCATCACCGGCGGCAACGGTCTGGGCAAGTCGACCTTGTTGAAGGTGTTGGCAGGACAGCTGCCTGCGCTGGCTGGTGAGGTAAACGTGCAGGTGCCAGTGGCTCTGCTGGATCAGCAACTGCAGCTGCTGCCGGAGCACAGCAGCGTGCTGGAGTCCTTGCGCCTGCGTAATCCGGCCATGGCCGAGGGCGAGTTGCGCAGCCGGTTGGCCTTGCTTGGTCTGGATGCAAACCAGGTACAGCTGCCCTCGGCCCAGCTCAGTGGCGGGCAGCGGCTGAAGGCCGGCCTGGCCTGCGCGCTGTATGCCGATCCACCGGCACAGCTGCTGTTGCTGGACGAGCCCGGCAATCACCTGGACCTGGATGCGCTGTCGGCTCTGGAAGATCTGCTGCGCCAATACCAGGGCAGCCTGGTGCTGGTCTCGCATGACGAGGCGCTGCTGCAAGCGATCAGCATCAGCGCGCGCCTGCATGCCAGTGCCGATGGCTGGGAGTGGCAACGCAATCAGTGACGCGATGTTCTTCCGCACGTCACATGCGGCCGTCATGCTGCGCGCCTTGTTTTCGAATTGGAGTAGTGACGGTGCGAAGCTGGGCCTGGTTGATGGCGGTGGGGGTTGGCGTGGCATGCTGTTGGGCAATGGACAGCTCAGCCGCGCAGACTTATCCCCAGGTTTCGGTGTACGCGCACCGTGGTGCCAGTGCACTGCTGCCCGAGCACACCCTGGCCGCTTATGCACAGGCCATCAGCGACGGCGCCGATTACATCGAGCCGGACCTGGTGATGAGCAAGGACGGGGTGATGCTGGCCCGGCACGAGAACGAGATCGGTTCGACCACCGATGTCGCCAGCCATCCCGAGTTTGCCAGCCGCCGCACCCGCAAGCTGATCGACGGCCAGCAGGTCGAGGGTTGGTTCACCGAAGACTTCACCGTCGCCGAGCTGAAGACGCTGTATGCGCGCGAGCGCCTGCCGCAGATCCGCGGCACCGCCTTCGACGGCCAGTTCCGCATTGCCACCCTGGACGAGATCATCAGCTTCCTGGTGCAACAGGCCGGGCGCGCCAACCGTGGCATCGGCCTGGCCCCGGAGATCAAGCACGGCAGCTATTTCCAGAGCATCGGCCTGCCGATGGAAGACAAGCTGTTGAGCACCCTGCAGGGCAACAGCTACACCAAGGTCGCGCCTATCCTGCTGCAGTCCTTCGAGACCGCCAACCTGCGGCAGATCCGCGGCAAGCTCGGCAAGGACAGCAATATCCGTCTGCTGCAGTTGCTGGGCAGTGGTGATGAAAAGCCGGCCGACGTGGCACTGGCCGGCGGCAGCCTGACGTATGCGCAGATGATGACTCCCGCTGGCCTGCGGGAAATCGCCAGCTATGCCGATGCGATCGGTGTGGAACGGCGCGCGCTGGTGCCGCTGGACGCGCAGGGCAAGTTGGCTGCGCCCACCGCCTTGATCGGCGACGCGCATGCGGCCGGCCTGCAGGTAGTGGCTTACAGCTTCCGACCGGAAAACCCGTTCCTGCCGCCGGCATTGCGCCAGGGCGAGGAGAACGCACGCAACCCGGACGCTTCGGTGGCCGAGATCCGCGCCTATCTGCAGGCGGGCATCGATGCGTTCTTCACCGATGATCCGGCGCTGGGGCGACGGGCGGTGGATGGCATCTGAGCATTGCCGCCAAAAGAAACTTCGGGAGTAACCTTGCTGCCCCCTGACCGTGGTCGAACGTGGCCGATGAGATACTGATCGTCGTCGGAACGGTCATCACGGATCGTTGCCCATCACGGATGAGGGCGGAACATGTTGCTTGGGTATCGCTACGAAGAAGGACCGGTGCTGCGGGTCCACGCGGTCAATTGGCTGCTGCGGGTGGCACTGCTGCTCGTTGTACTGCTCTTGCTCGGACTGCCCGTGCTACTGGTTGGGGACGTCGACTTTCGTTGGAAAATGATGAGAGGCGGGCTGCTGGACGCACTGCTGCCGCTGCTGAGTTTGATGGCGTTGCCTGTGATGGGGCTCGCCAGTGGCTGGTACACAAGGGTGCGAGAAACACTCGAAATCGATGTGCCCGGCAATCGGGCGATACGTCGCTCGTGCAATATGTTCGGAGCTGCTGAGAAGGTTGAAGTATTTGCCCTGGATGACCGCCGGAAGCTTCAGCTTCGTCGTCTGGTGATTGCCAGCAGATCGAGCGGCCGCGGCCCGACGCGATTCCCGGCCCAGTTGTGGCTGATCAACAACGACAGCAGCGAGCACCAGCTAAGTTTTGAAACCGTGCAGATAAGGCCAGGCAGGGCAAAAACGCAGGCGTTCTTGCAGCGGGTTGCTGACCAGTTGGGGCTGAGCGTTCCCAGCGACGTTGTTGAGCTGCCGCCTCCAGTGCAGCAGACGGCCTCAGGCTCTCAGAGCCGGCATAGGGATAGATCACAGCCGCCAGTAGCAAGCCGCCGGACCAAGCGCAGGAACAAGGTTCTTGGCGGAGCACAACCGAGTCAGGCCGCAACTTCCGGCGGGTCAGATAGCCACGATGCTGTGCCGGCCATCATTCGTGCCGTAATGGCATTGTTTGGTGCAATGCTTGCGGTCTATAGCCTCGGCAAGGGGGTGGGGTTGGCCCTGGGGGTGATGCGTGGTGTCCTGGTCGGCGGGTCACTACGAAACAACACGGTCCACTACTATTACTGGGCTGATGATCGGCTCGCCTTTTTGTTCCAGCTGATGTCTGTTTCGATGGTGGTTCTGATTTTGGGAGCGGCGGGTTGGGGGTGTTTGCGTGTGGCAATGAACGGGTCCTTGCCGAAACAACCTTAGTCATCCTGCCTGGGAGTTTGCCGCCGCAGCGGTACCACTACCTCATAGTCACGGCCTTCGCGCGGCTGCCACAGCACCGGCACATGGCCCGGTGCGGGCGGTTCGAGTTCGTTGTCGGCTTCGGCCAGCTGCTCGGCGTCTTCCTCGTCTTCCCAGCTGTAGCGTTTGCGTGCTGCGCGCGGGTCGACGTTGCGGAACAGCAGCGCGGCGATCACGCCAGCCGCAGCTCCGCCCATATGCGACTGCCAGGACACACCCGGCTCGTGCGGCAGGATGGTGATCAGCATGCTGCCGTAGAACAGGAAGCCGATCAGGCTGGCGGCGATTGCCGGCCGGTCGCGGCGCAGCAGGCCGAGCACGAATACCAGGAACATCAGGCCGTGGGTCAGGCCGCTGGCGCCGAGGTGGCGGCTGCCGGCATCACCCAGCATCCAGGCGCCCAGACCGGAACCAAGCCACAGCAGGGGCAAGGCACGCAGCGTGGCTTTGGGATAAACGCTGCCAGCCAAGGTACCGAGAATAAGCAGGGCGACCGCGTTGGCGCCCAGGTGTTCAATCGAGCCGTGCAGCAAGGGCGCGCCAAGCAGGCCGGCCAGACCGCTGGCTTCCAGCGGCGCTACCGCCCAGGGCCGCCAATCCCAACCGCTGCTCTGCAGGGCGAACATCGCCACCAGCAGCAGGACAAAGCCCAGGCTGATGTTGAACGCACGCAGCACCCGGCTGCGGTCGTTGCGGGCGGTGGTGGCCGGCGTGTCGCCGGTGTCAGGCAGGGTTGGCGTGTCCATGATCAAGGGATTGCGGCGCCTTCGGCGAAAGCCAAGGGCGCCGCGCATGGGATCTGGCATGCCACCGGCGGGACAATCCCGCCGGTGGCACGTGGATCAGGCCTTGTGGCCGCCCTTCGGCGGAATCTTCAGACTCAGGATCACGGTGGCCACCAGGACGGCGGCAACCACACCCAGCGAAACCGGTACCGGGATCTTGAAGATGTCGATCAACAGCATCTTGGTACCGATGAAGGCCAGGATGACGGCCAGACCGTAGGGCAGCAGGTGGAAACGGTCGGCCATGCCGGCCAGCAGGAAGAACATCGCGCGCAGGCCCAGCACCGCGAACACGTTCGAGGTCAGCACGATGAACGGGTCGGTGGTGATGGCGAAGATGGCCGGGATCGAGTCCACCGCGAAGATCACGTCGGTGACCGCGATCAGGATCAGCACCACGAACATCGGGGTGAACCAGCGCACGCCATCCTTTTCGGTGACCAGGTTGTTGCCGCTGTACTCATGAGTGATGCGCAGGTGCTTGCGCATGAACTTCAGCGCCGGGTTGTTGTCCAGGCTGGGTTCCTCGCTGGCGGCGAACCACATCTTCCAGCCGGTGTAGAGCAGGAAGGCGCCGAACACGTAGAGCAGCCAATGGAACTGGGTAACCAGCACGGAACCGGCGAAGATCATGATCGTACGCAGCACGATCGCGCCCAGGATGCCGATGATCAGCACGCGCTGGCGCTGGGTCTCGGGCACCGCGAAGTAGCCCATGATCAGCAGGAAGACGAAGATGTTGTCGACCGCCAGCGCCTTCTCGATCAGGTAGCCGGTCAGGAACTGCAGGCCCACTTCATTGGCAACGGCCGCGCCCGCGGTCTCGTGCAGGTAGTACCAGAGGCCGGCGTTGAAGGCCAGGGCCAGCGCCACCCAGCCCAGCGACCAGTAAATGGCCTCCTTGAAGGTGACCTTGTGCGGGCCACCGTGGCGCATCAGCACCAGGTCGATCAACAGCGCGGCAATGACGACGACGATGAAGCCGCCCCAAAGCCAAGGATTACCAATTGTCTGCATCATGGGAAAAATTCCGGTCGTGAACGGGGATAACTCGGAACCACAAAGGCCAAGAGCTGGACACGGAATCGGGGAGACCGGGGACAGAGCTTCGCCTATGCGGCGAAGGTCTTGCTCACAGTTCCAATGGCTGGAACTGCCGTTGCACCGGAGTCATGCGACTCGAACTGACGGCGACAACGTCTGGGAGCTACTCCCCTTCTGGGGCGAATAGTGCGGCCTGTGCCCATTACAGTCAATGAATACGCTGCAGGCAGGGGGCGGTGCCCGGCTACAATAGCGCCCATGAATACCCCACTCCCCGTCGTACGCCTGAAGAACGCGTGGCGCTCCAGCCACCCGTGGATTTTCCAGAAACTGGTCGAGAAGCCGACCGTCAAGCCGAAGTCCGGCACCATCGTCGATGTGGTCGGCGTGGACGGCGAGTGGATTGGCCGCGGCTTCTACAACGGCCACTCGCGCATCGCCGTGCGCATCCTGGAAACCAACCCGGATGTAGCGGTGGACCAGGCCTGGTTCGCGCAGAAGCTGGCGCAGGCGGTGTCGCTGCGCCGCGACGTGCTGAAGCTGGACACAATCTCCAACGCCTGGCGCGTTGTCCACAGCGAAGGCGACGGCTTGTCCGGCCTGGTGGTGGACCGCTATGACGACCTGCTGGTGGTCGAGTTCTTCGCCGCCGGCATGTTCCGTCACCGCGAATGGATCTACGAGGCCCTGCGCGACCTGTTCCCGGGTTGCCGCTTCCACAGCTTCGCCGACGAACACGTGCAGAAGCAGGAAAGCTTCGATTTCCACGGCAACACCACCACCGAACCGGCAGTGATCACCGAGTACGGCATCAAGTTCCGCGCTGACCCGGCCGGCGCGCACAAGACCGGTTTCTTCGCCGACCAGCGCGAGAACCGTGAGTGGCTGAGCCAGCAGGTCGAAGGCAAGACCGTGCTCGACCTGTGCTGCAACACCGGTGGCTTTGCGGTGTACGCCGCAGCGCGCGGTGCGGCCGAGGTACTGGGCGTGGACATCGACCAGGACGTGATCCATATCGCCAAGGGCAATGCGCGTTTGAACAACGCCAAGCCCAAGTTCGTGCAGGCCGACATCTTCCCGTGGCTGCGTGATGCGGCCAACCGTGGCGACCAGTACGACGTGGTGATCCTCGACCCGGCCAAGATGACCCGCGACCGCGACCAGGTCATTACCGCGTTGAAGAAGTACCTGGACATGAACAAGCTGGCCTTGGGCGTGGTCAAGCCCGGCGGTCTGTTTGCCACCTTCTCCTGCACCGGCCTGGTGGCCGAGGACCAGTTCCTCGACATGCTGCGCCGTGCCGCCTATTTCTCGGGCCGCACCATCCAGATCCTGAAGGTAGCCGGCGCTGGCCCGGACCACCCGTTCATGGCCCACGTGCAGGAATCGCGTTACCTCAAGGCGGTGTTCTGCCGCGTGCTGGACTGAGCAGGCAACGGCGCCCCTCCCAACCCGTCCGGCCCGAAGGCACAGCCTTCGGTCGTTCATCAGGCCGCGCGCCAATGGCGCGCAAGCAGGCCTTCTTCACCCCCTTCGCTGCGCGAAAGGGAGGGCTCGGCACAGGTAGTGCCGAGCCATGCTCGGCAGGGGCGTTACAAGCGAAAGGCTGCCCTCACCCCAACCCCTCTCCCATGTACGGGAGAGGGGCCAAAGCGGTAGTGGGGGGGCCCGAATGCCAGCGGGGGGTGGCGGATAACCTCGCCCCCCCCCCTCAAGGGGGCAGACACAAAACCCCAAAGCCACCACAGACTGACGCCACGGCGCCA